>JAXGWN010000447.1:0-2234 GCA_040773285.1 Bacillota bacterium | reverse complement strand
CGGGATTGATGGAAACGAGGCTGTCTCCGGCCTTTAAAGCTTTCAGGGTCAGCCTGTACAGCAAGGTGCCCGCTTCCGTCGGGGAAGAAACTGCCGGGAAGGCCCAGCCGTCGAATTTTACCTGCCCGGGGGTTTGCGTAATCAGACCGTACGGCGCGGGGGAAAATTCGGTCGTGGCATCTGTAATCCCGACGAACTCAAACATGTCCGGGTCATACTCCAGGGTGAAGGTCGCGGTGGTGATGTTTTTCAGGACGCCAATCACGTCAATGCTCAGGTTGCTGCCGACAGCCACGGGGGTCGTCTTGGAAGGCGTCAGCACGATTGCCGCGTGCGTCCAAGGATCGAACGTGAAATCGAAAAATGCATTTTGCACATCGTCTTTGTTAACAGCGAACCTGCCCCAGCTGTTGTATGTTAAATCCAAAGCATCATAAATATAGCCTGATGTCTCAAAGGGACCAACATTCTGGAAAAGGTTACCCTGGATATATACTTCTCCACTTGGGTCAGCATATTCTTGAGGGAAAGTCATGCCTGGGCTAAGATACCCTTCATATTTTTAATCATGGATATAGTTATTCACAATCAGCACATCGGCGGCTTCAAAACCGTTAAAGTAGATGCCTGAACCGGAGTTTGTGTTGGTTCCATCAATTTCCAGCCCGTCAATCACGATATCCTGAAGATCTAGAAAGAAGGAGTCTATGACGATGCCCATCGAGTAGGAGCTCGAACCAATCTCATAACCGTGCGGAACGCATTTCGCGCCGCCAATGGATTCGGCCAGAATATGGGTATGCGATTTGGTGATACTGAAGCAGGAAGTGTTGGGGTTCGCAATGACCACGCCATCCGCCAAAATTAAGGTTATGCCGCCCACCTGATAACCCCAGGTTGAATAGCCACCAACCGAACCGCCAACGCCGTCGGTGTAGGTGCCGGCCGATACCCTTACCACATCGTCATCGGCTGCTGCTGCTACGGCAGAATTGATGCCTGTATACCCAATCATTTGAGTTACATTCACCACTTTATTAATTAAGCTGGTTGGCGCCGCTCCGCCGGTAATTTGACCCCCAGTAATGATGATCGCGCTCTTTAAATCGCCTTTGGTATTATATTCCCGAACTCCGTAGTTGTTGTCACTGATCAGAGTTCCTCCGGTGATGACTACATGTAAATCCCCATCATAGGCAGAGTGAGAATTTACAAACACCGCGTCGCCGGTATCTACACTCCCCCCTCCATATTCTTCTGGCACGTCAACAAAGGGACCTGTCGCGTGGATAGTCCCTCCGCTTATATGTAACAGCCCACTTTTCACCTCAATGCCAGTGGGGGCAGTAATCGTACCACCTTTAATATATACTTCGCCGATTTGAGGCAGGTATAAACCGGAACTAACGGGTCCAGCCCCAATTAGCTCCCCACCGTTAATAGTAATTCTGGTGCCATCGGTGTTGTTGTTTCCGCTCACTGGAAAGCCGCGGGCTTTGATGACACCATTGTTCACAGTTAAATCAGCCATGTCACCATGAACCATAATTGTATAAACAGTGTCTTCATCCCCAATAACACCACCATTTATTACCGCTTTTGTGTGGATTCTATCTCCCGGAGCATTATAACGTCCCCAGATGTAAATAGATGCGTAATCTCCGATTAATGTCCCACCATTAATGGTCAAGGTGCCGCCCTCACGAATTCCGATTACCCGACCATAGGGTTTTTCATCGGTAGAAAGCGTGCTGGACACATCTATCTTACCGGTTTGAGAGCTACTACTGTCATTAATTGTAAGGTTTGCTCCAGCTTGAGCATGAAAAGCGAAGAAATTATCTGTTGTGTTATATGTAAAAGTCAGCACATGACCATTCAAATCGATAGTTAGATCGTCAGTGATTATTTTTGTGGATGTAATAGAAAAATCACCACCAAAAATAATCTCACTCTGTTTTTCAGTAATTGCCTGTTCGAGCTCGGCTTCTGATGTTACTATTGCTGTTTGCGCCACAGCCCGGCTGATTGGTACGGCGCCCAACAACAGCGACACGACCAAAATCAAGCCTAATGCTTTTCGAGCAAAAAGTTTAGTCATTGAATTTTCCTCCAAAAAACAAATGTTTCAATTGAATCGCGCACCCTATTTGCGCATTTGTTTCTGGATTCCCCGGGACTGAAAGATATCGAAAATGTCCCCTTCGGAAGCCAGTGGTCCGCCAGAAAAGGCG
>JAXGWN010000446.1:0-1552 GCA_040773285.1 Bacillota bacterium | reverse complement strand
TTTCCATCCCCCTCCATCCGGGAGCACAACGTTACTTTGAAGAAGCCGGCGTCATTTAGGCCTATCATATCCGATGAAGCGAATTTCTAGAAAAACCTTCATTTGGAGCATCGTAATCTCGTTTGCTGTGATGGCAGGTGGTATGCTCATGCCCCTGTCGTCACAGCTTTGTGTACGAAGCCAGGAAACAGGAGATTTGTTGCTACACTTCCCCGCCAAGCCAGGAAACCGTTTTGAAGTCAGCTATACTCACAGCCAAAATCGCGGAAATGTAAGAGACCTGTTTCAACTGGATCCCCATAACACCATTATTCTTCAGACCACATGCTTCACCTCGTATGGTGCCGGAATGCCGGAACCGGAGTCCGGTCAAACATTTCGTTATGATGAAGGTGGCATATGGATTGAACAATTACAGAGAGAGGTGGATCCCTACATGTTTTTTGTGGGAACCATTGCCGACCATCAGTTCCACTGGATGGGAGACGGGGAGAAGTCTCCTCGCACCTATTCCATGAAAACAGTAACGCCGCCCCAGACATCCATCATTGTGGATGTGGAAAAGCTTTCACTTTATGCACTTATCTTTTCAGGATTGGAGTAACCATGTATGACAAAGGATTGGAATGATACAAATCAGAAGGAATGGAAACAAGAACCCCAAGCCGAGCAAATAGAGCCTCTCGATGATGAGAGTATCAGTCAGGAAGAATTACAGCAGATCATGGCCAAATACGATCGGGAATCGGCCTACCGCCGACCCAAAGGATTCTGGAAATGGGCCATCATTGTCATCTCTGTATCCTTCTCCAGCTTTCAGTTATATACATCCATGTTTGTTCAGCTTCAGGCTCAACAACAGCGGGCTACTTTTTTGCTGTTCATCGCCGTTCTATCCTATCTATTATATCCTGCCTCAAAGAATATGGACCGGACTAGAGTGGCAGTATATGATATTGCTTTAGCGGGTCTTTCCATCATTTGCTGGGGCTATATCATCGTCAACTATCGAGAATTAATTGCCCGAATTGCAGACTATACTACCACCGACATCATCATAGCGGGTTTGGGAATTCTTCTGCTGTTTGAGGCCTGCCGTAGGGTGGTGGGATTGCCCATCCTCGTTATTACCGCCGTATTTTTGGCTTATGCGTACTTGGGGCCCTACATGCCTGGCTTCTTTAATCACAGAGGCTATTCTATCGAACGAATTATCAGCCGTATGTTTTTTGAACTGGAAGGAATGATGGGGACCCCCATTGATGTTTGTACAAAATTTATTTTTCTATTTATATTATTCGCCGCTTTCCTGGAAAAGACGGGAATCGGAGGATTCTTTATTGATTTAGCCAATGCCGTTGCCGGGTTTGCCGCGGGAGGACCTGCGAAGGTGGCGGTATTGACCAGTGCTTTAGAAGGAACTATATCCGGCAGCTCCGTTGCCAACACCGTAGGTTCCGGTAGCTTCACCATCCCTATGATGAAACGACTGGGATATCGACCGGAATTTGCCGGTGCAGTAGAAGCCTCTGCTTCTACCGGCGGACAACTG
>JAXGWN010000445.1:0-1709 GCA_040773285.1 Bacillota bacterium | reverse complement strand
GGGCGTTCACCAAATCGCGACCGACGGCTGTCCTTTCCGTCAGTGGCCGGCGTTGCGGGCGAGCCTGGGAATGGGTCTGGACTCGGTACGCTGTCGCCGGATCGTGGGGAGAATTGTTCTGGATTGCGGCCCAGGTGTCAAGGCGATTTTTGGGTGGGTCACTTTCACTGCCAGCATCAGGCGACCAGCAAGGGACGCCCGGTGCGGGCGATCGTCGCCAGGTCGTCCAGCGTGCCGTCGATCAGCGTCGCCAGATTGGCGTTAGCCAGCACTTGCGACTGGGCCTCCAGGCAGCGTTCCAGGCAGGCGGCGGCCGCCTCTTCATCGCCGGGCCAAACGGCGTAGGCAGCTTGCACCGCGCGGATCAGTGCGTCGTCGCCCTCGATCGGCAGACCGGCCAGCGCGCGCATCAGTTGGCGGTAGAATTCCGCCGCCAGACCAAACAGCTGGATCAATCGAGCCCGGCGCGGCGGGGCCTCTTTGCCTGCCTGATCCACAAACGGCCCCATCGCTTTGGCAAACTCGATCGAATCCGCCTGCGGGTCACTCAGGTGTGCTAGCAGCGTTGCACGGAACTCGTCCAATTGTTGGTCCGCCAGATCCAGGGCGCGCCGGACGCTGCCTTCCGACAAGGCAGCCAAGCGAGCCGCCGTCTGCGGGTCGTCAATCAGCCCTTGGGATACCAGCAGCCGGGCCACTGCTTCGTGAGACAGGGGGCGAAAGCGCACGATCTGGCTGCGAGAGCGTATGGTGGGCAACTGTCTTTGTTCGCTGGTGCCGATCAGGATGATCACCGACTTGGGCGGCGGTTCCTCCAGGGTCTTCAGCAGGCAATTGGCACCTTCCTGGTTGAGGAAATCCGCGTCATCGATGATCGCGATCTTGCGGCCGCCGCGAAAAGGCTTCAGGGCGATGTCATGACACAGCCCTTCGCGCATGCGGTGCTCGCGGTCCCCGATGAACAACTCGACGGGAATAAAGCTCCTGTCCTCCGGCTTGGAGACCAGTTCCAAATCCGGATGCGTCTGGGCCGCGACTTGCTGGCACGCCGGGCAATGCCCGCAGGGATCCAGGTCCTCGTCGCGCGAGACTTCGCACAGCAGCGCCTGGGCGAGCTTCAGGGCGAAGGTCCGCTTGCCGATGCCCGCCGGCCCGATAAACAGGAACGTGCTCGCCAGCCGGCCGCGGCGGAGCGCCTGCCGGAACTGGGCGACCAACGGATCGTGACCTTCGATTCCCTGCCACGTCATGCCAACACGCCTTCCGCTGCGCGGCGAATGTCCGCCTGGACCGACTCGATGTCCCGTGCCGCGTCGATGACGGCGATTTCGGGACGCCGCGCCGCCTCGGCCAGATATCCCAGCCGAACTTGCTGCATGTAATCCAGACCCTGCGATTCGATTCGGTCCGGCTCGCGGTTCCTGCGCCGGACGGCGGCGGCGACGTCCATGTCCAACAGGAAAATCCGCGCCGGGTGCAGGCCTGACACGGCGACCTCGCCGACACGCCATAAATCCTCCACGGCCAGACCGCCCGCATGACCTTGGTAGACGACGTTGGCCAGCAAAAACCGGTCCGACACCACCATGCAGCCGGCGTCCAGCGCCGGGCGGATGACTTGATCGACCAGTTGCGCCCGCGAGGCCATGTACATCAGCATTTCCGCCCGGCGGCCGATCGGCGTATCCGACTTGTGGAGCAGGATTTCC
>JAXGWN010000444.1:0-1938 GCA_040773285.1 Bacillota bacterium | reverse complement strand
CTCAACAGCCTTGGCTGCCAGTGAGTCTTTCGTATCCGTTCCCTTAGGCAGACTCGTCAAAATATCGGTATATTTGCGCCTGGAATGAGCCCAACAGCCTGTAAGTTCTATCGATTTAGGCAGCTGGTTATATCCCTGGTAGCCATCTACCTGAAGCAAGCCTGAATAACCCGTCAGAAATTTGACCGGATGCTTGGATGCTCTGGTTGTCTGGTAATTATATAAAACAATCGGTGGACTACCTCTGCCTGTTCGAAACATCCACATATATGACTTTTGCTGTGCTGTTCGACCTGGTTCATTCAGAACTTGAAGGACTGTCTCGTCAGCATGTATATGCTTCTGGGTTAAAAGCTTCCGGTATAGGTAATCATATACCGGACTTATATACAATTTTGCTGTTTTTATCACCCAGTTGCTCATCGTCTGCCGGCTCAGCGTTAGTTCCATTTGTTTAGCCTGATCTTCCAAGCGGTACAGCGGCATCCCCAGACTGTATTTTTGCTCCAAGAGCCAGGCAATCGTCTCTATGCCGGCTGAGCTTTTGGGTAAGAAGGGTTCATATTCTGTCGATTTTGAGAAGTTTGTATGAAAATCTTTTCCATCACAGCTATTACAAGCATAGATAGGTGTTATGTGCTTGGTCACTTCTACTTTGGCAGGAATAATCTTCAGCTCATAACGGATTTCTTCTTTGACTTCCTTCATCTGACTATCACAGTCAAGACAGATCTTTTGTGCTTCTTCAAGGTCGTGTATAAAAACATCTGTTACCAGATCCTCAAGGTTTTCTTCCTTGGTAGTTTTTGCTTTGCGTCTGGTATAGGTAATTTCTTCAACTGTAGGTTCTTCTATGTTTTCATTTGCTGTGATCTCGGCTTCATTAAACAGGCTCAGCTGTTCAGGCATAACTATGTTCTTTTCACTATATGAACCGAACATCTTTTTCTGCAGCAATCTAAACTGTTGCTGGTAATGTTCCAGCTGCTCGTTTTCCTGCTTTAAATCGAGAGTGTTTGAGGTATCGTGTTGCTCACTTTTCATGCCAATATTATACCATAAAACGAGCGCGCTAAAAAGCCTGTAATGCTTATTTTACAGGCTTTTTGGCGCTTCTTGTGGACTTGTTTTCTTAGTAGGAAAACAAGTCTGCGGGGCAGTTATACTTTGCTTATCCATAATACTTAGGCCATGTGCAAGCCAGCTTAGTTCTTCCTCAGTCAGCTCCATTAGTCCGTCAGTTTCTTTGGGCCAGGCAAACTTGCCAGTATCCAGTGCTTTGTAAAAGAGCAAGAATCCATTCTTATCGTACTGCAGGATCTTTAGTCTGGTTCTGGTTTTATTGCAAAACACATACATGCTTTTATCGTATGGATCCATCCCGAAAGATGCCTGCACCAATGCTGCCAGTGTATTGATAGATTTTCTCAGATCGGTTGCTCCCTTGGCCAGATATATTCGTTCTACGTTCGGTATGATCATCTGGTAAGTGCCTCAACAACTTCTCTCAGCAGAGTATGATCAAAACCTCGGTTTAGCTCAATACTAATCTGCTCATTAATTTCCAGCTTGATACCTGATGGTAATATCTGCTTAGCTGGCGTGGTCTTAACTTCGCACCAACCATCGGGTGCTTTTTGAATTTCTTGAATCCCGCCAGCTTCGATAGCTATCTTTCTTTTCCAGCGACTTAGATTCTTTTCTGATATTTCATTTGCTTTGCACCAAGCCCTCATCTTTACTCCGCTTGACTGCCAGCTTTCTACTTGCTCTTTCCAGTATTTAGCCCGCTCTGTTTGCATAATATCCATCACCTCTGTTTTTTGCTCCAGCGTAATGGCTTCTGTCAGAACATAGTAGATGTCATTATTTGTCGCTTACCTCCAGGTGCAAGGGTTTTCACCGTGTTTTGCGTTTTCTCTTGCACTCAATTATACT
>JAXGWN010000443.1:0-2043 GCA_040773285.1 Bacillota bacterium | reverse complement strand
CCAAACTCCTGCAATAATCTCAATGCATTAGAATTTTGGCCTGTTCCATCACTGGGAGATCTTCAATGAATTCCAATGGCGGACATTTTCCACGATGATCTGTGTAGAATACAATGCTCCACATAATTTTCCTTTCTTATTATAACAATATTGTTATATTCGTCAAGTGATTATTGAAGAGTGTTAAACCAAAGTAGAAATGTCCCCTTTTACCAAAGTTAAAATGTCCCCATGCGTGGAGGCAGAAAGTGGATAAAGTATACAAAATGAGTGAAAAAGAGATAAAGAAAACAGAGATGATGAGCCAGTTGGCAGAAAAACAAATAACCCAACGGATGGCAGCAGAGCATCTGGGAATCAGTATTCGGCAAGTAAAGCGATTATGGAACAAGTATCAGAAACAAGGTGCTGAAGGTCTAATCAACAAAAGCCGCGGAAAACCCAGCCACAATCAACTGGATGATGAACTAAAGAAAAAAGTGGTGAATCTGATTCTGGAACGGTATCGAGATTTTGGGCCAACCCTGGCAACAGAGAAACTGGCAGAACTCCACGGAATCAAAATCTCTGATGAAAGCGTGAGAAAGATCATGATCGCAGAGGGACTGTGGAAACACAGTAGGAAGCGGAAGCTGAGAGTTTTTCAAATGCGGGAGAGACGAGCCTGCTTTGGAGAGCTGATTCAGATTGATGGCTCAGATTATGACTGGTTTGAAGGGAGAAGTCCAAGGTGTACTCTGCTTGTGTTTGTAGATGATGCCACTGGAAAATTGGTAGAGTTGTGGTTTGTGCCTCACGAAAGCTTCTTTGGCTACTGTGAAGCTGCCAGACACTATTTTGAACGCTATGGCAAGCCTGGGGCCTTTTATAGCGATAAACACGGCATCTTCCACATCAACCACCCAAATGCGACTTCTGGAGACGGTATGACTGATTTTGGCAGAGCAATGAATGATCTGGGGATAGAGATCATCTGTGCCAATACTCCGCAAGCCAAAGGCCGTGTTGAAAGAGCCAACAAAACCCTTCAAGATCGGCTTACCAAAGAACTGAGACTTCACAACATCTCTACCCCTGAAGAAGCCAATCAGTGGCTGCCAGAATTCATGGAAGACTATAACAATCGTTTTGCCACAACTCCAAGAAGTGATGCGAACTTCCATTTGCCATTATCTAAAACAGACAATTTAGACCTGATTCTTTGCCGCAAAGAAACTCGAACTTTATCCAAAAACTTGACTTTTCAATATCACAAAACCATTTATCAAATCCACGTTGATCGTCCCACTTATGCCATGAGAAACACAACTGTGACTGTCCTTGAAAAACCTGATCATGAAGTTATTGTGCTTTATAACAACCGCTCTATAAATTTTGATGTATATTATCAACAACAAAAACAAGCTGAGGTAGTCCCTTCTAAATCAATTGATCATGCAATGATTAATGCTTCTAAAGCACACACTCCTCCTCCTGATCATCCCTGGAGAAAGTTCAACCTTAAATCAAATGCCTCCTCTAAAGGGGACATTCTTACTTTGTCTAACTAGGTGACATTTTAACTTTGGGCTAACAGTGATTATTGAAGAGTTGTTGTTGAAGAATCGGCCTAAACTTTCATCCATAAGCTGCCGGCTTCCCCACCATCGTCCAGGATAATCTTTCGATCGTATTCCACCAAATCCCTAGCATTTCGTACCATTGCGCGCCAGCCACATTCTTGGGAATATCTGGATCTGGCGTGGTGCCTCGTGCAAGAACTCCATCCGGGTGGATGCCAACTTCAGTATAAATAATTGAATAAATTGGGCCTAAAGTGGCTAAAGACAACATCATACCCCACCCGCACCGGGAAGGTTCTACCGTTTTTGCGGCATCTATCCGATCAGCAACGAATTCAAAATAGGTCATCCCTTCAGGAGCATCAGGAACTGTCATAGGTTGGTTAGACTTAAAACCTGTAAAGACCAGGCAGGCACAGACAAGGATCACAGTTGTATTCCAGAAAGCTTTCAAAATAAAGTGAATAAATCCCGCAATCAT
>JAXGWN010000442.1:0-2071 GCA_040773285.1 Bacillota bacterium | reverse complement strand
TCGAGACTGGGGAACACGCCCAGCTCTGGACTGTAGTACCGCGCGCGCAGATAGACCAGCCCATTACCATCCACCATTTCGCCCGTGAAGTCATAGGGCGTCCCGAACGTCCCTTGTGTGCCGAACTCGACCCCATACGGCGCAAAGCTCCGCGCCGCCTGTACCGCGACGACAGCGCTCACCTCACTGCGTACCGAGCCAAGCCCATCCTGAACCGTCCAGAGCCAATCCCCCGATGGGTCTCGCCGCGCCTGGATGCCGCGCGGCCCATGCACATAGCGCGTGACATTGCCTTGCGCGGTCTGTGCGAGCACTTGTACCAATCCCGGCTGCACGTCGAGCAGGTAACGGGTGAGGATACTGTTCGCCGTCTGAGAGACACGGCTGCCCAGCCCGTCGTAGACGTAGGAGATACCGCCCATGCCGGGCGTACAAACCAACAAGCGCGTCCACATAGACAGGTTTGCGGTAAACAGCCCCAATTGAATCAACCCCGATCAAGGGTCTATTCTGTGAAGTTGTACAGTTAGTGTTCCCAACTCCTCATTTCTCTCACCAACAAGCGAGTAAATTTCTATTCGTACAAGTCCACTTTCAGGCGCTGTGAAAACGGCGGTCAGGACTGTACCGTCACCAGCCACCGTGCCAACGAGATTTACTCTATCCTCATCTAACACAACGATATCGACCATTTCGAGAGGATGCTTCAAATTGTAGGATACAACTCTCAGCTCATACGGATTGCCAGGTTCGACATTTGCGTTCCAGACGTGATTGACTTCACCCCTCAGCACAACAGGGACAGGTGTTGCACCGGCTACAAGCGATCCTAGTTTCTGTTCACCTGTACAGGCTAGTATGGCAAGTCCAAGCGCCGTCAATACTAGCAACAACCGAGATTTCATCCTGCTATCCTATTCTCTACAACAGAGGTTTTATGGGTAATACAAGACGTTGTCCGTATTCTCCCTCGTGTGCCATGGTGTGAAACCCGACGAACTCAAAGGTACTGAAATCCAATCACTTAAGCCTGAAGGGGTAACGCAATCGAGATGGCTAGAATACGTTACACACAGGGGCGGGTCTTCACAGCCTTGTGATTGATCAGTTATTGTTAGCGTATAAATGGCACTGCTATACATGGTGTAGGGTGCTGCATAACCAAATTTCTCCACTGCTTCAAAGTCACTTGCAAGCATCCCGAAAGGATGAAAACCCTGCGCCTGTGGATCATCGTTGTTGATCCAATCATAGTTGTCCCAAAACTCAAGTTGCATCTCAATCGTTGTCTGTCCATTGTTCGATGTCACTGTGGCGTAAGGCGTATGCCCACCAACAGAAAAAGTGCCAATTGCCCGACGTAGATCAGGATGAAAGTCACCAAAGCCAAGACGGAAGCGCCAATATGGATTCACAAAAATATGTTGGTTCGGATGCGCCGGAACAGGTGTGGCATTTTGTGGCCAGCCCCCTGAGGTTTCAATGCCGGGTCCAAAACATCTGGTAGGATCAGCATATACAACACAGTTCAGAAAATTCTCTTCAAGATGTTGCTTTAAGATGGGAGCTTCATTGAACATTCGACATATATTGAAATATCGCGCCTGTCCCATTTCTCCGGTCCACCATTCTCGAACTTGTATCCCTAGGAATGTATAGCCTCCTGGCTTATAAATCCCTAAGTAATTGTACATAAAATGAGCCGCGTAAATCCATCGTTGTTCGATCCCTTGGCGAATCGGATCGCCGGGATCTAATGGCCCAAGGGGCCCGTCTGAAGCATCGCCAATCTCGGTATTGAACAGATTTGCTCCCTGCTGAAGAAGAGTAGCCAAACATGCTGCCTTAAGTATCCCAGGGAGATCTCGACAGGCTCTTACAGGGTATGGAGCGTCATCGCCTGAATCCCCTTGAAGGCCACTCGGATCTGTACCGTTGGTCGGATTCGCCAGCACATAACTATATTGATTTAACGTCGAGGGATTTAGAAGAACTCCTTCGAGTGGATCCAGCCTCGTAAACACACCCAATGCCGGGCTGTAGTATCGGTTCCGTAGGTACACCAAGTCAT
>JAXGWN010000441.1:0-2272 GCA_040773285.1 Bacillota bacterium | reverse complement strand
GGCGCTGGGCATGGGGCTGCCCTACCGGGAGGAACTGGTAGAAATACTGGAGGCAAACCTCACGGAACAAGAAGCAGCTGTCGCACTGATGCTGCCAAACAAGGTGGCCCCCTTCACGCTCATGACGGCCCGGGAAGTGGCGGAACGTGCCGGCACGGGCCTGGAGAAGGTTGAGCCCCTCCTGGAAGGACTGGTGGAGAAGTGCCTCCTCTTTGATGCTCCCACTGAGTCCGGGGAGCGCGGATACGCACTTCATCAGGCAGGCTTTGGTTTTCCCCAAGTATTCCTATGGTCCGGAGAAGCAACGGAGCACGCGGCCCGCATGGCAGGGCTTTTTGCCAAGTACTCCAACCGGCAGGTGACCTCCGAGATGTTCGGGGGGTCACAGACCAAGCCCTATCGCTACACTCCCCCCCACGATGCCCTGCCTCACGAGGTGGAGACGGTCTATCCCTACCACACCATGGAAAAGGTGGTGGAGGGCGCGCGGCGCTTCGCCCTGGCCCACTGCACCTGCCGCATGGCCGCCCGCCTGCTGGGCAAGGGCTGCGAGCACCCTCTCGAGGTGTGCATGAAGTTCGATACCCTGGCCGACTACCTCATCGAGCACGACCTTGGGCGCGAGATCTCACGAGAGGAGGCCCTGGAGGTCATCCGCACCGCCGAAGAGGCGGGCCTGGTGCACTTCGTGGACAACTGCGAGGGCGAGATCGTGCACAACTGCAATTGCTGCGGCCACGCCTGCTGGAACGTGGGCAGTATCCGACGGCGCAAGATCCCGCGTGACCTGCTGATGGCCACCTACTTCCTGCGGGAGACGCTGGAGGAGCAGTGCTCCGGCTGCGGGGTGTGCGCCGACCTCTGCCCGGTGGAATGCGTGACCATGGAGGACGGAGTGCCCGTGGTGGACGAGGAGTGGTGCATAGGCTGCGGGGTGTGCGTCCACCACTGCCCCGAGCAGGCGGCGCGGCTCAGAGTGCGGGAGGACAGGAACCTCGACCTGCCGCCGGATTTCCAGGCCCTGCACCGCCAGATCCTGCAGGAGAAGGGGCTGGCCTAGGCTCGGGTGGAGGAAGACGCCCCACAGCGGGATCGGGAGGAGAGAGAGTCGCATTCCGGCTGGCGCCCGCGCCGCCAAGTGGCGGCGTGGGCGCTGTGGGACTTCGCCACCACCCCCTACTCGGTGGTGATCAGCACCGTCGTCTATCCCACCTTCTTCAAAGAGACCATCATGGGGGGCGATCCCGCCGGCGATTTCCTGTGGGGGGTGACCGGCTCCCTGGCCACCTTCCTGGTGATCCTGCTGGCCCCGGCCGCGGGCGCCTACGCCGACGCGGCGGCGGCCAAGCATCGCCTGCTCAACGCCTTCACCCTGCTCAACATCGCCGCCATTTTCGCACTGGCCCTGCTGGGACCGGGAACGGTGGTGGCAGGGGTGCTCCTGTTCGTGCTGGCCTCAGTGGGCTGGCAGGCGGGCAGTGTCTTCTACAGCGCCTTCCTGCCGGAGATAGCCCCCTTCCACCGACAGGGTTTCGCCTCCGGGCTAGGAGACGGCCTGGGATACGTGGGTGCGCTCGTGGCCATGGGGGTGGCGCTGCTCATCTACCGCGTCAACCCCGTGGGCGAAGGCCTGGGCGAGGTCCGGCCCCTGTTCATCTTCGTGGGCGTCTTCACCTTGCTGGCGGCACTGCCCTCGCTCCTGGTGCTGCGCGACAAGCCCTGTACCACGGTGCCCACGCGCGTCTCCATCCGCGGCAGCTTCGCCCGGGAATTGCAGACCCTTCGCCACGTGCGGCGCTACCCCAACACCTTCCGCTTCCTGCTGGCCTTCCTCTTCTACACGGATGCCGTGACCACCATGACCGCCTTCGTCTCCATCTATGCCCGCAGCGAAGACCTGACGCTCAGCCAGATCATGCTCATCTTCTTCCTGGGCCAACTGACGGCGGCACCTGCCTCGGTGGGCCTGGGCAGGCTGGCGGACCGCATCGGCGCCAAGGCCACCATCTACATGCTGCTTGTGCTGTGGCTGGCGGTGCTGGGCTATGGGTTGCTGGCCAACGCTTTCGTGGACTTCCTCATCGTAGGGCTGATGGCAGGGGCGGGCGTGGGAGCGCTGAGCGCGGTGAGCCGCACCATGATGTCGCAGGTCTCGCCGCCGGAGAAGCAGGCGGAATTCTTCGGCTTTCAGGCCGTGGCCGGAAGGGCCTCGGCGGTGATTGGGCCGCCCATAGTGGGGGCCATCTCCTGGCTGGCCGGCGGGACGCGACCG
>JAXGWN010000440.1:0-2199 GCA_040773285.1 Bacillota bacterium | reverse complement strand
GATCGTTGACGAAATCGAAAACGAGATCGTCTACACTTTTGGCGGCATCTTAAAAAAGGTTGACTACAAGGTCGATCTAAAAAATCCATACCGCATTTTTCAAAGCTTGACGGCTGTGATCAACAGCGATTTGGATTTCTACGGGCATTTACTGCTGATGGATAACCGTTCGCGATTCGCGGTCAAGATTATATCCGCATTGAAAGCGCAGATCAGAGCGTCTTTTGCGAGCCAGATCGAGATCGCTTCCGAAAAACTGGACCTGATGCTGGAATATGCCATTTCCGGTATGTTCGCGGTGTATCAAAGCTGGTTCAATTCGGACAGAAGGCAGTCCATTGAAGGGATATCTAAGGATATCAGCGTGATGACGTTCTCCGGTGTCAACGGTCTGATGGAGACAAAATAGCGTTCTTTTACAGCGGGCCCAAGGTGGGCAGGAGGAAAGACTGTGCCTGATTCGAGTAATAGAAAACTGATCTATGCGGAAGCACTAAAAACGCTGATGGCAAGAAAGGCCTTCAGCAAAATCAGCGTGGGCGACATCGTCGATGTCTGTGGGTTGACCAGGCAATCTTTTTACTACCATTTCAAAGACAAGTATGACCTCATGAACTGGATTTACTATACGGAAACCGCCCGCTTTATGACTTCTTGTGACACGCTGGACCATTGGACGGACGGTCTTAAGGAACTATGCGATTATATGCGGCAGAACAAGACGTTTTATCGAAACGCCCTCAATACCACCGGGCAGAACTCTTTTCCCGAGTACCTGAATCGCTACATCAAGGATCTCTCCACCTCGGCGGTTGAAAAAATCACGAGTGCGGAGTACGATTCCATAAAATGGGATTTTCTGGTGTCGTTTTTTGCGACCGCGTTTGTCGCCTTCATCGTGCGCTGGTCCGACAATGGCATGAAGGAGGATCCGTCCGAATTCATCACAAAAATCCGGGGCCTGTTTGATGGGAGTATGCTCTGTGAACTGGAAAGCGGAAATCATGGCGAGGATGTTCCGGCAAATATAAGGCCAAAACGAAAGGGACAAAGCGATGAAGAACATCGTAGATTACACCATGGAAGCGCAGCGACCGCTGGAAGGCGCAGCGTTTAACGCGGTCGACAGTCTGGTGCTGTCCAAACTGGCATACCTGAATTTTGAGAGTTTTGTCCCGGGGATATCGGAGCGGGCATCGGTCACGGTCCGGGAAATTCTCGGCGCTCCGGACGCGGACAAACTGTTCTGGAATGTGCCGGACGCCAAAAGCAACCGGAGTCTGCTCGCCGCGTTTGCGGACAGCGCAAGATTCCACGAGACCAGGCTGGCCTTTTATGTAAATCACATTGACGACAATTCGGAAAAGCAGTTTTCCGCGGTTACATTTCTTCTGCCAGACGATTCGGCCTACGTCGCATTTCGTGGAACGGATTCCTCCTTTGTCGGATTGAAAGAGGATCTCAATATGGCGTTCATCAGCCCCATTCCGTCACAAGAAGAAGGGGTTGACTACCTCAATACGGTTTCGGCTGGAAACCCCGGCACATTGATGACCGGCGGCCACTCCAAGGGTGGAAACATCGCGGTCTACTCCGCCGCCCAATGTAACGAGTCGGTGCAGAGCAGGATTACGCGGGTTTTCAGCCATGACGGTCCTGGGTTCTCGGACGCTTTTCTTCAGAGCGCCGGGTATTTGGCTGTCAAGGATCGAATTCACAAGACGTTGCCGCAGTCCTCCCTCGTGGGTATGCTGCTGCAGAATCAGGAAAACTACCATGTGGTGCGGAGCAGCCAAATCTGGCTCCTGCAGCACAACCCCCTGACATGGGTGGTTGAGGGCGAAGATTTCCGGTATGTTCCATCGCTCACGAAAGGCGCGATGTACAGGAGCAGGACCATAAATCAGTGGGCCAACTCCGTTGACGATCGGAAGCGTGAGATGTTTGTCAATACGCTTTATCAGATCATCCAGGCGACAAACGCTCCGACGTTTTATGATCTGGCCGGGGATTGGCCGAAACGGGCCGTTTCCGTGCTGAACGCAATGAAGGACATTGACGACGATACCCGAAAGGCTCTGTTCCACATCATATCCTTGCTTTTCACCTTGGCGGTGAAGAACCTTTCGGAGGCGAGGAATTTGGAAGGCGCGCCGGGCCAGGCCAGGTAACCGAATCCCCGCACCGGCAGGGGAAAGG
>JAXGWN010000439.1:0-1948 GCA_040773285.1 Bacillota bacterium | reverse complement strand
CATACCCACCACGAGTTCGATAGCAGGAGGCATTAGTGTTGGGCAAGGGTGTTCATATTCCAGAACGATAAATCTAGACGCACATTCGTTGAGGATAATCACTGCTGCCTCTCTCTCGGGTGCAATGTGATTTGAAGCTGATACTCAACTAGCTGAAACGTAATTTACGATAATTAAATAAATTTCTAGCGAAAGCAATGTGTGGCGAGTATAATACGAATATGAACATATGTGTTCAATTCTATGTACTTTGGGAGGGATGCTTGAAATGAACATGAGCCTGAGAAAAACTATTTCCATTACAATTGCCTTGTTATTGCTACTCTCTGTAAACGTAATTCCTGCACTGGCTGTTTCGGTAGTGTTTGATAACGGTTCTCTACGTTTTTACCCGGAGGACACCCCAGGAACTTCGGTTAACAGTGAGGGACAGCTGCTTCAACCCTGGTACTTAGATTCGGATACAGAGGAATGGTACAAGCTTACTTATAGTGATTACCCCCTAAGTTATGCTATCGGCGTTAGCGGAGACGGCGCTTCGTTTTGGAATGCTAATGGGCTGATACAATCCAATACTACTTTTGGAGACTTTGAACTGGATAGCAGTCAGTATATCTCCACTGGTATGAATACCGGCTACGGAATATTGAAGGCCACAGGAACCGTGAACGCAGATGTTTATGATCTGGAAATTGAAAACAAATACACCCTTGCTCAGAGCGGTTATTCAATCAGAGTAGATACGAAAATCACCAACATTTCAGACGCTACGACGGCCACTAACCTCCGTTACTGGACGGGGCCTGGCGATGACTACATGGTTGAGGATGACAGCCCGGACAAATATCGCGGGAATCTTATTGGTGGAGAATTTGTTAAGATTTCTCAGGCATCTGAGTACTCAGATGCTGTTTGGGTACAATCCGGAAATTCCAGCATCGTATTCTACACGACAGCAGGGAATGCCACTACTTTCATTTATGACGACTATGATTCGGGGTTTCAGGAGCAGCCTGAAGTAGATCCTTTCTCCACTCCAATCGAATACCTGGACGATGACGGATCGTATGGCCTTTATGTGAGGCTCGGAGATCTTGAACCAGGCGAAAGCGAATCATTTACCTGGTACTACAGTGCCGGTGATCTGGCGGTTGTAGGAGAGGAATTGGATGATCTGGGCGGTTCAACACCCAAAGGCTCCGGGGGCGGAATGCCTCCAGTTAACCCCAGCGATCTTCCCGACCAGGACGCCATCAGAAGTCAGTCCGCCTACTTAAGCGGCTACCCGGATGGTACATTCCGGCCTGAAGGGGCTATTTCTCGGGCAGAAATTGCGGCCATTATCGCTAAACTGCATAAGGCCAGTGCACTGGCAGATGCCGGATCATCCGGATACTCGGATGTTGCTCCGGAATTCTGGGCAGCAGAACATATCCGGAAAGCACAGGCCGGCGGACTGCTGAGCGGTTATCCCGATGGGGCTTTCAGACCACAGGGAGAAATCACCCGGGCAGAATTTGCAGCCATTGCCTATAAGTGGATGGCCAGAGAGACCCGAAACATCGCCACTCTGGGTGATGTATCCGGACACTGGGCAGAAGAAGCCATCAGCCATGTCGTTGGTGAAGGAATCATGACTGCCCATGAAGGTGGAGTGTTCCACCCGGACAAAGCCCTGACCAGAGCTGAGGCTGTGGTGGGAATCAACCGACTGGTAGGGAGATTGGTGAATGCCAACCAGGCCGGGCAGACCTTCCAGGATGTTAGCAGATGGCACTGGGCCTACTATGAGATTGAAAGCGCAGTCCGCAACATGATGGACTGATCCTTCAGCAGAAAAGGTAAGAATGATCAGAACCCGGAGAGTTGTTGCAACAGCAACAGACTCTCCGGGTTCTTTGCCGTATACTGACCCCATTCTGAAACATGAGATATTGGGGGCGGAAAT
>JAXGWN010000438.1:0-2648 GCA_040773285.1 Bacillota bacterium | reverse complement strand
TACCCCCGCTTCAGCATCGCCGGCAGTGCGAAGATCGCCAGCATCGATACCGACGCCCCGATCACTCCCACACACGCCGCCAGTATCGTCCCCAGCAGCACCGTCACGATCGCCAACCCACCGTTGAACCCGCTCAACCACACGTACAACGCGTCGTACAGCTTCTCCGCTATCCCCGACTTCTCCAGCATCACCCCCATGAACACGAACAGCGGGATCGCCAGCAGCGTGTATCCATGCACCAGATTGAACACCCGCCCATACAGCAGGTTCGGCACGGCGTTACCGTATACCAGATAGCCGAAGAACAACCCCATCGCACCCACCGGGATCGCCAGTGGATAGCCAAGCAACACCCCCACCAGCACACCCAGCAGCATCACAACCGTCAGTAGTTCCGGACTCATGTCAATCAATGGCGGCCCCCTTCACCACGCGGTACACGTCCCGCGTGAAGTCGGCGAACCCCTGCAGCAGGAAGGTGCACAGCCCGATCAGCACAACCAGCCTGATGGGCAGCGCGGGCGGATACCAGAAGCTCGTCATCAGCACCTCGTCAAAGAGGTACGCCTCCCACGCCATCTTTCCCGCCGCGTAGATCAGTACGGCCAGCAGCGGCAGGAAGAACACAAGGAAGCAGGCGATATCGGTGATGGCCTTGCCCTTCGGCGACATCCGCGCGTAGAACACATCCACCCGCACGTGTCCGTGCTTCAGGTGGACGAACGACCAGCCGATGCAGACGATGAACACGCCCAGCATCATCGACATCTCGTGCGCCCAGATGGTCGGACGGTCAAATACGTACCGCGCCGTCACCTCGTAGCACAGCGCCAGCACCAGCGCCAGCACGCCCCACCGGCAGATCATGCCCGACCACCTGCTGATAGTGTCGGCAATCTTCAGTAATGTCCTCATTGTCCTCTCGATACACGCTCCCGCCCCGGAGAACTCCGGGGCGGGAGCGCACAGTCATGCGTCAGTGTGAAACCAGCATCCGGCTATTTGATGCCGGCGCGGTCCATGATGGCCTTGAACTCCCAGTGGGAGTCGAGGATCTCTTTGTACAGGGGATCGGTCGCGGCCTTGGCGCCATAGAAGTCCATGGCCGCTTCAAGGAAGGCTTCCTCGACAGCGGCGGGGATGGGCAGGAGCTCCGTGCCGTAATTCAGGTATTCAACCAGAGCCACGTCGTCTTTCATGAACGCGTCAGCGGTGTAGTCGATGCCGGCCACACTGCAGGCGTTGATGACGATGAGCTGCAGGTCGGGAGGCAGCGCCTCCCAGTCGTCACGGTTCACCCACACATGCGCGTTGTCCGTCGGGGCCCGCGAGGGAGACTGGTACAGGTACGTCGCTACCTCGTGGAAGCCCATGCCCCAGTTCAGGAACGGAGACGCGTACTCGAACGCGTCGATGACGCCACGCTGCATCGACTCGTAGATCTCGGCACCGGGGAAGAAGACGGTGGCAACGCCCATGCTCTTCAGGATCTCGCCGCCGTCACCGGAGCAGCGCATCTTGAAGCCCTTCAGGTCGTTGACGGTCTCGATCTTCTTGTTGGACTGGCACCACACCTCGGCGGGAAGCTGGCCGGCAGTGCCGACGTACTTCACGTTGGTGTTCTTCTCCCACATCTTGGCCGCGAGCTCGTCGCCGTTGCCTCTCGTGTGCCACAGCGTCATCTGCATCGAGGTCATGCCGCCCGAGACTGCATCGAACAGCGCAGCCTGCGGGAACTTGCCCAGGGCGTACATCGGGCACGCCGAACCCATGTTCAGAATACCCTGGTTCACGCCCTCGAATTCCTCTGTCGCCGGAACGATGGAGCCACCCGCGTACGGCTCAACCACGAGCCTGCCGCCGCTCATGGTGGTGATGTTCTCAGCGATTCGGATCACCGCCTGGTGGTAGTAGTCGGACACCGGCGGATGACCCTGATACTGCCACTTGATCACCTCTGTGGCCGGCTGGCTGGGAGTGGTCGGAGTAGTGGGGGTGGTGGGTGTCGTCGGCGTAGTCGGCGTTGTCGGCGTAGTTGGAGTGGCTTCTGGAGCGCACCCCACAACCACCAACACACCAACCACGAGGACGGCTGCCAGCAGTGATAAGACTCTCCGTTTCATTCTCGTACCTCCTTGATTCTGCGGTGCACCACAAGCGAGCACCGTAAACGACTCCTATGTGATCCAATGAGAGAGCCGGGAACGCCGACCTCTGTCGGGCGATAGAACGGACGGAATGTCAACAGTGGTACGGTTCCCGGGATATCGGCTCCAGCCGCGGTGCGCATGGCTTCTGCGACGCAGAAGCACGCATCCAGAGGATGTGTGCTCATGTTCGAGCATCGTATCCGACCGTCGTCTGCGTGTCAATACCCTTGTCCGCCGGTCCAGAGGCAGGCACTTGCGCCCGAAAAAAGGGGAGGAGGGAGCCGCGCATGAAAGAGACAGGGGGAGAGCGTCCACTCTCCCCCTGCGACTGAAACCCTTCTAGAGTATCAGGCAATCATCTTGCCCGGCAGCCAGAGGATCAGCTGCGGGAATACCGTGCACAGCACCAGGCCGATGATGATGCAGATCACGAACGGCCAGACGCCCTTGATGATGTCCGCCATCGTCACCCCCAGCGCCGGGTCTGCCGACCCC
>JAXGWN010000437.1:0-1987 GCA_040773285.1 Bacillota bacterium | reverse complement strand
CGCGAGACACTTGCGCAAATGCACGTACCAACTACGAGGATCATTTTTGACAATTTTGGCTAAAAAGCGGGTGTCGTATAATGGTTTATTATATCAGCCTTCCAAGCTGAGGATGAGGGTTCGATTCCCTTCACCCGCTCAAGACAAAAAGTCCCATTTTATGGGACTTTTTATGATCATTTCTTTAGCGCACCTTTAGTGCGATAGCTTTGCATGCCGACCTGGACAAAAATGTTTTTTTGTGATATAATGATCCGTTCATGTTATTTAAAAAAAATAGTCGTTTTTACACTTTGACGTGGTTATTCATCATATCCAAATACAGCAAAGAGGGGAGATCATGAAGAAAAATGCTATTGCATGGGTTGTGCGGAGTATGTATTCCGTGCGCGGAAGAGTCGCGCTTCTGATTGTGTCAGCCCTTGTGTTTGGGGCAGCGGAAATGATATTTCCATTGATGTTTCGCAGCATTATTGATAATGCTGCACAAGGTCGGTTCAACCCGTATTACATCATGCTTTTTTGCGCATTGGCACTTTTTATTGCATTGCCGGTTGCTCATATACAGAGGGGCTTTCTGTGCAACCTCTACGCCTATACACTGCGCGGCGATGTGTTCCAACATTTGCTACGCATGGATATGGCATTCCATGATAACCGTGGCAGTACGATTGTGTTGTCGCAGGCCACGCAAGGGGTTGGGGCCAGCGTGGAGTTCATGGAAGTTTTAACCGAAACGCAGGTCCTGATCAGTGTACCGGTTGCCCTGTTTAGTGCATATTATATTGGTATGCACAGTATGACGGCTGTTGGGTTAATCGGTATTATTTTTGTGGGATTTATTCTAGCTTCCCACAAATTGGGTCAGCGCGTTTCTCTTGCGGAGTCGCAATACTACGACATTGACAACGTGCTGATGCATCGGCAAAGGGAAATGATTCAGCGTGTAGATGTCGTTAAAACCAGCGGTGCCACAACTGCGGAAGTTTCGCGGTATTGGACTGATGGTGCGGAAGCATTGCGCATTCGCAATAAGTTAGTGCGGCTCTATAGCACATTTAGGTTCCTTGGCCGCGGGGCACACAGCCTGGTATATCTGATTGTTTTAGGCATCTTTTTGCCTCAGGTTGTGCAGGGGACACTGACGATGGGGACATTTTTTGCGCTACTACTGTATGCATCGCGTGCAGTGGAGCCAGCGATTTTTTTGGGGGAGCAATACTCCAAATTAAAGCGTATCGGCGCAAAGATTGAGCCATTGGTTGATATGCTACATGAGCGAACATCCATAACGGAAGGGAGCTTACAGCTTCGTCCCGTAAGGAGCGCAATCATTGTGGAGCATGTCACATTTTCCTACCCCGGCGCATCTCAGCCAACCCTGCGAGATGTATGTGTCCGTATTCCCGCGGGCAAGAAAACGGCGATTGTCGGACACACCGGCGCAGGCAAATCAACGCTCGCTCGGGTCATTTTGAGATTATATGATCCGCAAGAGGGCGTGGTGTGCTATGACGGCACCGATGTACGCCACATGAGCTTCTCCTCTTTGAGGGAGGAAGTGTCGTACCTTCCCCAAGAAGTCCCCATTTTTACGGGGACGATTGCAGATAATATCTGCTTTGGCGACGGGCGACAATACCACGACGGTATGATGCTGCACGCTCTTGAGCGGGCAGCAGCAGGATTCGTGGGTCTGCACGAAGATGGCGTGCTTGCAAAAGTCGGAGAAATGGGCAAAAAACTCTCCGGCGGCGAGCGACAACGCATTGCACTAGCGCGCATTTTCATGCGAAACCCCTCCGTCATTATTCTGGATGAATCAACGTCCGCACTGGACAATATCACGGAAGCCAAAGTGAGTGAGTCCCTTACGCACTTTGCGCAGGGTGATCAGCAAAAGACGCTGATTATCATTGCGCACAGGCTTTCAACGATACAAAGTGCGGACCAGATCATCATGATGGAACATGGCAGGGTGATCGAT
>JAXGWN010000436.1:0-3204 GCA_040773285.1 Bacillota bacterium | reverse complement strand
AGGGTTACATACTTTTCATTGTTTACTTCTCATACCATGCAGTAATATCTCGATTGTCTGACCATCTGGCGATTTGCATTGAATTTCAAAATCCGTTTCTACTTTCGCTATTACTTCTTCGATAGATTGTCCATTAAACCAATTTTCAACCTGGCTATCGTGTTAGCTCAGCATAGGTTAAAGGGCCAGTGGCCAGGCAACTTGACAATATTCGACCAAAGATCTGCTTGTGAAAGAACCTGCGGTTGAATCTATAACAAAATTCGTCGAGATAGCGTTGGAGATGTTTGGGTCCAAGGCCATGGAATGTGCCATCAATGAAGGCTTTTGCGTTGCTGATGGCCATATGCAGCCATTTGAGATGTTCCGGATCCTCCTGAGGATCGAAAGCCTTGGCAAATAGGGTGTAGTCTTC
Source organism: Bacillota bacterium (assembly GCA_040773285.1). Lineage (GTDB taxonomy): Bacteria > Bacillota > TC1 > TC1 > UBA5767 > JAXGWN01. The sequence continues at coordinate 2,789 of JAXGWN010000436.1, read as the reverse complement.
CTCGAGAACAGTATAGGAACGGAGCGCATCGCTGGAAATCGAGGATCCTGCTTGGATATGCTCATTGGCAAAGGCCTTGATCGTTTCGCCTTTCAGGTTGTTCACCACGTCCATTTTGAGGAATTGCGGCTTTCCGGCCTCGTCTAGCGAGACACCAATCATCACTTTTGTCTTGCTGGTGCCGCGTCCCCGCTTACCACCAGTGCCTGGACCGCCAAAGTAAGCGTCATCCAACTCGATCAGTCCCGCGAGCTGGTAGTTGCTATCCCGATCCGCCATCGCCTTACGGATCCGATGTGTCAAATACCATGCTGACGAATAGGCGATCTCCAGTTCTCGGGACAGTTGCATCGAGGAACAGCCTCGCTTGTCGATACCGATGAAGTAGATCCCCCAGAACCATTTTTCCAGCGGCAGATGACTCCTTTCCATGACTGTTCCGACAAGAACAGACGCCTGATAGTTGCAGGCCGTGCATTGATAGAGGTTGCGTGTCGTGACAACATAGCAGCTCGTGTGGCCGCATTTCGGGCAGACGAAGCCGTCTGGCCAACGCATATGGTAAAGATAATCACGACAGGCTTCTTCGCTGCTGAATCGCCGCTTGAACTCCATGAAACTGATCGGATCCTGTTTGGCCATGATACTCAGCTCCCATGCTTGTTTTCTTTCATTATAACAAACATACGTTCCTTTAGCAAGCATATCCTGAATTATCACGATAGCCATGTTCGATTATAAGTACTGGCTGTTAAGGCCGGGGAAAGACACCGTCTGGACTTCGGTCGTCGCTGTGTCCAGCGTTCCTTCGTGGGCCTTGGTAAAGGTTGTTCCGTCTTTGCTGACATACACGGTATAGGTGCTGATATCCCCGTCGTCAGCGCCGTCGTATTCGGTACGCTTGGTGTTGGTGAAACCGGTCACCCCATACTCTATGCCCAGGTCAAGCGTCAGAAAATGAAGAAAACTCGACCAGCTTCAGATCCGAGCCGGACAGCTCCTCGGCCGCAACGGCAAAGGGCAGGGCTGCAAACGTCAAAAAGACCACCAGCAACGCAATGAGTAACTTCACTCTCTTCGTCATGAATTGACCCTCCTACTTCCCTTGATTCCTATTTGTCGATTCCGCGCCCCCCGATACCCGGAAGATATCCTTCCCGGTCGCGTCGGCACATCGTTCTGTTTTTATCATATCGCCACAAAGCAGGTGATACTACGGACGTTTTCCTGTAAAAACAGACGATATGCCCATGAGAGCTGCATGCGCGGTCATTGACTGGGGCGCAGGCGTTCGATTTGGGAAAACCACCAGAGTCTGCTATAATAGTGTTACACGGAAGAAAATAAGTCGCCGCGAAACAGTCATCGGGCATCTGCCGCCAGCTCTGTTCCCGCGCGTTTCCTAGGTATAACAGGAGGATCTAATGTACCAGGTTGATGATTGTGTCGTGTTTGGAACAACAGGGGTCTGCCTTATCTCCGAAATTATCCGGGAGGATTTCGGAGATGCTGAAAAGCGCGCCTATTATGTGCTGACACCCGTCAACGGAAAAGGACCGACCATCTATGTGCCAACAGACAACTGTGCGGGCAAGTTCCGCCGGATCATGAGCCTGGAAGACGCGCTGGCTCTGCTGAACCAGCTGCCCGATCTTGTCTGTTGCTGGCCTTTGGATGATACGGAGCGCCGTGATCTGCTGACCCGTTTGCTCCAGTCTGACAATCCGCTGGATGTTGCCCGGGCCGTCGGCATGCTGACATTGCACCAGGAACAGCTCGCTGAGGACGGCAAGCGGCTCTCCGCCCAGGACAGCGAACTGCTTAAGACAGCCGAACAGACCCTGTACCCGGAGCTGGCTTATGTTCTCGGTACCGACGAGGAGCAAACCGCCCGAATGGTCCTCGAACGCATTCGGGGTATCCCGGTCAGCTGAGGGATCTGTTATGAAACAGGATGGCCTTTACGCCAATGCGGTGCGGTTCCCATAACCGGCTGAATGACCTTGAAGACCCATGTCGGGGATGCGGCTTACCATTTCGCCGTGCTGTTATGGAAAGGCGTCCCTATGAAGCCCACTTGTGTGAAATCTTCAGGATTATTCCTGATGATGTAGTCGATATATGAAGAAACCATTCGGCCTGTGAGCAGATACCCGGCTGCGTTCAAATGTCCGCCCAGGTAAAAATTCCGCTTGAATGCTTTGTCATAGACAGGCGCATACCGTGCGAAGTCAAGGACATACGTGAAATCAAATAACGCTGCCAACTCATAGAGCAAAGCGGCGTGCCTGTCTTTAATCGCATTTTTTTCTGCATCGTCGTCATGCGGCATCGACATGATGAAAAAGCGCGCTTTGGGCTGCATCGATTTCAGACGCTGGATGATCTTGGCGTAATAGCCGGCAAATGTCGGCGCATTGTTGTCGTAGTTTTCCAGGTCGACATCTGCAGCAGAGCCGATTTCCTGCTTCAGGCCGAAAAGGTCATTGGCGCCGAGAGCCAATATGTAGGCTTGGCAAAGCTTGTCTTCGGCCCAGAAGCCGCTCTGCTCAGCAAAGCTCTCCCAATATTGTTTCGCGGTCATTCCGCCGCGAGAAAAATTGAAAACGTTAGCTCCTGTCGCACGAGCCAAATACTGTCCCCATGAATAATCAAAACCTGAAATCCCAGCAAAATTATAACAACAGTGGCTGCGGTAGGGAGATGTTGAACGCCTCAAATATAAGGCGCTGTTCTTTGGACACTGGCGCGAGGATCGTTTGCCCGTTGATCTCCTGAATACGCAGCTT
>JAXGWN010000435.1:0-4673 GCA_040773285.1 Bacillota bacterium | reverse complement strand
TGCGGTAGTTATTAAAGACTATAACATGCCTATTTATCCGGAGTTTAACCTTACTGGTGTAACATATAACTTTGATTTATTTAACTATTATAAGACTTCTGAACCTGAATTATTTGTAGTAGTTAAATCTGATGAGCCTAAATCTGTAACTGTTACCCCTGTTTATATTCAATATAGAACACCGGGTTTATTGACACAAGATATTACTGATGATTTTGCTGTATTTAGAGTAGAGTTAATAGACAACGGAACATTACAGCCTTATTACATGGATGGTAATTTTTATATAAATATAAGAGCAGTCAATAATTACTATGCTTTATATTTAGGAGAAGACACATACCTATATAATGTATTAGACGAAGACTTTACTTCAATTAAGATTGAGCAATGGATAAAGGTTATTACTGCCGATAATGATCCTGTATATTTATTCGGACAGTTAGAAACTGCCGATTCCCCATATGAAGACTCTTATGTAGAGAGCAGCACTCCTTTATCATTAGGCTATTGGTATCATATAGGGCTGGTATATGACGAAACAGATGGATATTTAAGATTATACATAGACGGTACATTAGATACTGAACAATATCTTGGAGGGCAGATTAATAGCGATAGGTTAATCTCTATAGGATTAGCTGATACTGAAAGTTATACTGCCACATATGATGAGATTAAAGTATGGAATATAGGAGATGCCGTAGAAGATATTAATACTAAGTTGTATGGATATGAGTCTGGACTAATATATTATTATAGTTTAGATACAAACATAGGTGCCATAGCAGATGACATTTCTATAAATGGCTATGACGGTATTATTGTTGGAGATGATTACTCTTGGGAAGCTAGTGAAATAGAATTAGAATCTCCTGATGTTAGTGATACTTTAGATGTGCATTATCTTAATAAGATACTAAGAGACAAGTATGTATTTAAACCTAAGACTTTATCATCATCTGAGTATTTGAGGTTGTATAACAATGTTATTAGGCTTAGTATGGAACCTGATTTTTATGAGTTTGTGATAGATAACCTAGCTATGTATGATTATGATAGCACACTCTATACAGTTAGCGAAACCTTCTATTATAATAATATAAAACTGTACAAGATAAATCATTCTACGAGTAACACTATAAAACTTATTACTGCTGATATTAATGATACTATTTACAGAGCTACTTTAGTATCTACTAACGGTACTAATATACAAGAGACTATTTCAAGATCACCAGAAAAATTATTAGCGTTTGTATTTGATAGTGGATTAGTTTATTTGTATGTACCAAAATACTTTAAGCACGCAGTAGCTTCAGTAAGGATTTATGAGTCTTAGGGGGAATCATTATGGATATAAAAAATGTTAATAATATAGCTCAGGTAGCCAATAATACACGATTATTTTTAATGAGTCTTGATGCTTATATGTCAAGATTAGATTTATTAAGAAACAGTGTAGGGTTAGTTGATACAAACTATTCTTATAATAATGAGTTATCTGGATGGGTATATTATGATACTACAGCACTAAGTGCATACCATATTTTTAGAGTAGCGTTACCTGATGGATTTGTAGCTAACGATTATAATACTATGTATTACTCATTATATAATATGCCTAATTTATTGGTATATTCATTAGGAGAGCTAACTACCCCTGAAGATTACGGCTCAGCAGAATCAGAATTACCCTTTTGGTGGGGATATGACGCTAGCTATTTATATGTATATGTTCCTACTGATGGGGCTATGGAAGATAAATACAGTTTTTGGTTACCAGCAAGTTACACGGATGAAGAATACAATATATTTTTTAATAGAGCACACACGTTTTACATTGATTACAGAATTTAAGGGGAGGTATAACATATGCCACATCCAGATAATGGTATAGCAACTAATGCAACTGTACGAGAAGTTACGGCTGCATTAGAAGTATTGGGTACGGAAGATTTAGCAACACAAGTAACGCTTAATGATATATTAACTGCTTTATTATCAGTTATAAATGAAAGTGATGAAATAAAGGCAAGCATAACAGGAGATATAGAAATAGGAGCTGTACAGGTAGATAATGTACAGTTGATAGATGCAGACGGACACAAACCTGATTATACTGCCGATGGAGAAAGTAAAACAACAATAGCAGACGGAAAAAATGTAGCTCTAGGTACTACTACAGATTTAGATACAGCGGATACAGTAGTAGGGTTAATGAAGTATTTAAAAAGTAAAATGGATTATCTAATAAGTTTAGATGAGATAACTACAATGACAAGTGGTGATATAGAGGTAAACGATACCACTCCTGTAGTATTAAAAGTAGGTGCTGAAAAGCTGTCTGGTAGAAAAAGGGTGCTTGTTACCAATAATGGTGCCTATAATATAAGAATATTAGAAAGCGAAGCAGCTACTGGAATATTAGTTTTAACAGGAACAACGGTAGTATTAACATACAGTGGGGATCTATGGCTAAAAAGTGTTAGTGGTACATTTGATGTAAATATTGCCGAAATAGCGTGATTGGAGGAGATAAACTATGAGAGTTTCTAAGATACGTAATTCTCCTAGAATAGTGTTAAGTGCAGCTCAAAGCAAGTCTGAGCTAGTACAGGATGAGCTGCTATTAACAGATACAAATAGTGACGGATTTAGCGATAACTATATAGTTAGCGATTATTTTGATGGTGAGTTAGATGATGGCGGTCAAAGAATATTTGCGGACGAGTTAACGGAAGCAGAAGAGTTTTTATTTACGCCTGAAACTGGTACTGTTTCTACTGATATAGTAAATATAGAAAAGGTAGAAGCTGGAATAATGGACGCAGGTAGTGGTAGAACGCCCGATATGAAAATATACGGCACCACGCTCGTAAACCTATTGGGTAGTTATGGAAATTTTGAGGTTGACACAAACACAGACGGACTTGCAGACGGTTGGACGAATGACGCAGGACTGACGGCTGTTGCCAATGCGATTGACACTTCAGATGAACTATTCGGCTCAAGCTGTCAGAAGATAACTCTCAGTGCTGACGGTGAGGGCGGCAACTACGCAGAAATAACGGTTGCTGCTGGTGAAGTGTTATTCGTGGCAGGTTATATACAAGCTGGCGATACGGCAACAACTGGCGAACTCTATGTTGACTGGCGAGATAACACCGATACTCAAATATCAACGGATTCTGTCGGCACTCATGCAACTACTACTACCACAAGAAAATCAGCAGTCTTAACCGCACCAGCAAATACAGTAAAAGCTAGAATCTACATAACTGTGGCTGGTGTAACTGGAAAGCTGGCATATTTTGACGGGATGCAAGTTCATAATCTCACCAGTCAAGGAGCTTTAGATAGTATTCGATCCGCAAAATACGATGTAGCAAACTGGGCTGATCTTACCGAGGCTCAACTCGAAGTGGAGATACCTTATTTTGACAGTGTTATGAGCGTCAATGTTGAAGATGGTACGGTAAGTGAGCTGACGGTTGATAATCGTGGGAAGAATATTTTCAATGCAACAAGCTATGAAATTTCTTATAACGTCACACATAAAACAACAATCTTACCAACAACAATTGACGTTGAGTCCAATGATACAAACAGCAGAGCATTGATACTTGAAATAACAAACCTCAAACCAAATACAAATTACACATTTTCATGTGATACAGAAGTCGTGTTTGGTGATGGGGTACCAAGAATTGAGGTTAGAGTATTAAAAGTATCAGTAATACTGTTTGCACAAAGTTCATTGTCACGGATTGAAGGAACATTCAATTCGGGGAATTACCATTCTTATCAAATATATGTGTTTGGAAGTTATGGTGGTTCAATCGCCCCTAGACACTATAGATATTACAATATCCAACTCGAAGAAGGCAGTGTTGCTACAGACTACGTACCTCCACGTGAGGACAGCATCACCATTCCAGACAGTGTAGAGCTACATGGTTACAATGGCGTGTTCAACACGATAGACTCCAATGGAAACTTCGTGAAGAATTGGGAACGTGATGACAAAACTACCGATGCTTCTGGTGCGTTTAGTCTCTCAGGATATGCAACTGGTTCAAAGGTCATATGTAGGAACAAAACAAACGGAGAAGTTGAAGTCCTAGACGCTGCTGCTAGTGTTACTACGAGCTGGACTGAGGAAGATATAGAAATACTCTATCAACTAGAAATACCAACACTAACATCTGAGTCATTAACAGGCAGTATTAAATTATATCAAGGACAAAATAATATTTTATCTCCAGATTCATCAGTACCTGTAGCTATAAATGTAGTTAATCTCAACAATGATGTTACTACTTCCAATAACATAGTCAATATAGATAATATCATTAACACCGCTTCTTACGAATGGAATGCAGGTAACTTAACATCTTGGTCTATGTCTGGACGTTCATTTATAAATCTGTTACATGATAGCGAAGATGTACCTGATACTTATTCTAGACATTTTAAATCTCTAGACGGTAATACTTATTTTGACTATCAAAACGAAACTCTAATTACTGGGGATAACACATACACGTTTGTAACTAACTCTTCTGGTGACACTGCATCTATGGCAGTATATAACTTAACTGAGCTAGGTAGTTTAACTACATTAGAAGCTAGTGCAGCAAATACACTAGCAGAAGAGTCTTTATATGATA
>JAXGWN010000434.1:0-1704 GCA_040773285.1 Bacillota bacterium | reverse complement strand
GTCACACCCTTCACGGGTGTGTGGATTGAAATTAACTCTGGTGAACCGAAGATTATCTTACCTACGTCACACCCTTCACGGGTGTGTGGATTGAAATCCTGACCTTACGATCCGTGACGATAAGGAGGGGAGTCACACCCTTCACGGGTGTGTGGATTGAAATATGTTCTGGTCGATGGCGGCGATGGCCGGCGTGCTCGCGTCACACCCTTCACGGGTGTGTGGATTGAAATTTATATGATGTCGATCAGACCCGGATTAAGGCCGGTCACACCCTTCACGGGTGTGTGGATTGAAATAAACAGTGATAGATCATCAACATCCATCTAAATAAAGTCACACCCTTCACGGGTGTGTGGATTGAAATTTGTCCATAAAACCTTATAGACGGAATACCCGAGTCACACCCTTCACGGGTGTGTGGATTGAAATCAATTGAGATAACACAAACACCCGTTTCAGATGTGGGTCACACCCTTCACGGGTGTGTGGATTGAAATTATGAGTGTAACGGCGTCCCTGATATTTTCGGGCAATGTCACACCCTTCACGGGTGTGTGGATTGAAATAATGCTCCAACCGCAAGCAATACCAGCAACCCCGAGTCACACCCTTCACGGGTGTGTGGATTGAAATACCCACACCCCTGCTTTGATGCCTCTTGTACCCTGAGTCACACCCTTCACGGGTGTGTGGATTGAAATTACTTCTCGGCGTTTGAAGGGTCGGTTTACGACGTGTCACACCCTTCACGGGTGTGTGGATTGAAATAGAAGACGGGTCCTTGAGATGGTCACAGGATCTGTCACACCCTTCACGGGTGTGTGGATTGAAATATCTAAAAAACAGGAGGATTGAACTTACATGGCAACGTCACACCCTTCACGGGTGTGTGGATTGAAATTTTCAGCGCATCCCACGTTTTGCCGTCGGTGGTTTTCGTCACACCCTTCACGGGTGTGTGGATTGAAATCTGAAAAAAGATTATTTATCAACGATTGTCCAAGTCACACCCTTCACGGGTGTGTGGATTGAAATATGCACATCACCGAACTGGCAAGCGAGCTGATCGAGTCACACCCTTCTCGGGTGTGTGGATTGAAATCTCGTATGATCTCAATTACCGACAGGATGACGAGTCACACCCTTCACGGGTGTGTGGATTGAAATTCCATCAGTTAATCAGGAATTTACCTATGATTTGGTCACACCCTTCACGGGTGTGTGGATTGAAATATCTGGGACGGGTGCATACGTACAAAAGATTGCGAGTCACACCCTTCACGGGTGTGTGGATTGAAATCCCTACGGTTCCAACAAATCCTTCACCATATATGGTCACACCCTTCACGGGTGTGTGGATTGAAATTCGTGCTCAAAGTTACTACTCTCGCGGTAGTGCGTCACACCCGTCACGGGTGTGTGGATTGAAATTAAACTATCAACCATGTTAATCAAATCCCCGGGTCACACCCTTCACGGGTGTGTGGATTGAAATATTTAGTGCCTTATTTAACTCCGCTATAACCTCCGAGTCACACCCTTCACGGGTGTGTGGATTGAAATCCTTTAAAACCGTCAAGAACGGATGGATACTAGCGTCACACCCTTCACGGGTGTGTCGGTAGAAATTAGGAGGCCCTGGATGACTCTGAGAGCGCTGCTGCGTCACTCCCTGCACGGGTGTGTGGATGGAAATGATGC
>JAXGWN010000433.1:0-1711 GCA_040773285.1 Bacillota bacterium | reverse complement strand
AAGACCAGAAAGATCCTTGGTTAAGACGCCTTTCTCAACCGAGAACTTTTTTGTCAGGTTGTCTATGACGGCAGAGAAGGATACATTCTCGGAGAAACTTTCCAGAATGGTAAAGGACGTTTCGTTGAGCTTGAAAATTTTCCCTGTTGAAACATTAAAAAGGAAAAAGTCCTTTTCTCCATCATTGCCCCGGTGCAACATGTATTCATCGGAGAGAGTAAAGAATTTGTGCATTATGTCATCAAGGTTCATCGTGATTCTCCTGTTTTATATTTCCAGCATAATGGATCTTGCGCTAAATAATCCCCGTTCTCTGCATAAGCAGCAGCCCTGCAACCTCCACAGCGGCCCAAGTCTTCACATGTGCCACATGAGGATGTCATTCGATTTTTTCGTCTTATATTCCACAGAATATCTGACTTATACCAAATCTTAAAAATACCATCGTTAAGTACGTTGCCTATGGGGATAGGTAGCCGCCTGCAAGGATATGCCGTTCCATCATGCATAATGCATAAACTTGAATAACCGACTGGGCAGAATCCTCCGAGAGATTCATCAATCAGATGCCACAACGGTCGAGATGTTCTGATCTTAAGTTTTCTCCCGCTGCTCTCGATCTGTTTTTTCTTCTGCTTAATCTGCTCATAAATTTCTTTTAATCTGTCTGCGGACAGCTTCAATTGATCAGAATCAGAATTCCCTAAGGGAGTGTAGCGCTCAATTGTTAACGCATCTATCCCCATTCTGTCTGCCAGATCAATGATGTCCGCTACAGATCCTGCATTTTCTTGATTCAGAGTGAACATTACGGCAGTGGGAATGCCGACCGAGATAAGTTTTTCTAGACCATTAATTGCTTTGCTGAAACTCCCTTTCCCCCTCATAAGGTCGTGAACCTGTTCAGTTCCACCATCAATGGAGATCTGCACCTCTTTCAGCTTCTTAAATTTTGTAAGCTTGGCAATTTTCTTGTCATCTATGAGAGTTCCATTTGATAAGATCCCAGCCCAGTAGAAAGCCTTATCCTTCTCGATCTTATTAAGGAGATGCAATAGCTTTTCAAATTCAAGAAAGGGCTCACCTCCTGTAAGTGAAATCCTTCCATTTTTTTTCCATGTTGAAATGGCCTTCGATAACTCACCATATATTGCATCAAGCTGGGCAACAGACACAGGTTGAGCCTTATAATCTTCTTGGTAGCAATGCCGACACCTCAAGTTGCATGATTCCAGAAAATGCCATTGGATATAAAATCCCGAATTCTCAACCTGTGAGGTGTCGTCAGTTATTTTAGTCATTGAAATTCCTTAAATTTCTTACTTTTAACCCAGACGTCAATCTCGTCCCGGTCAAACCTCCACTGGGTTCCGATCTTGGAACCGGGCAGCTCGCCTTTTTGGGCCATCTGATAGAGCTTGCTGCGGCTCATTTTCAGATAGCCGGAAAGCTCCTCGATGGTCAGCCATTTGTCTTGTGATTCCATGTTAGTCACCGCTCATCTGAATTTTAGCAACAAATAATAACATAAAATAACGAATGACAGGCATATTTTCAAGCCAAATCTCGGAAACTTCGAGGAAATTCCCGGCTGAACCCTGCCCGCTGAAATTCGCCGTCACCCTCCGACACATCGCCGACGCTTCCGGTAAGTAACCGCTGAACGCTCCCCGCAGGTCGCGGAGAGCACAGCAAACTGACCGGAGACGTT
>JAXGWN010000432.1:0-1578 GCA_040773285.1 Bacillota bacterium | reverse complement strand
GGTCTGCTTATCTGAGCGGCTACCACATCCGGAAGGAGAAGTCCAATGACTGAAAAAATAGTACTGATCCTGATGGTAATTCTGGCTGCTCTGGCCCTGACCACACCTGTGCTGAGGCGGTCCGTGATTTTCCTGGGCATGTATTCCCTGATCAACTCCTTTGTGTATCTTCTGTACCGGGCGCCGGATGTGGCCATTGCGGAGGCCATTATCGGATGCGGCATTTCCACAGTGCTCTATCTGGTGGTCCTGAAGAAATACCAGGTGTTCAAGATCTACTATGTGAACCGGGAACTGGAGGAACTGGACGACCAGTCCATCACCGGTCAGCGGGCCCAGCTGATCCGCGAACTGGAGAACTTTCTGGACGGCCAGGATCTGGAGGCCCACATCGTTTATACGGCGGAGGATCCCGAAGATCTTCTGGAAGACAGAAACTTTGATCTGCTGATTGATCAGCAGGCAGAAAAAGTGGTTTTTTACGGCTTTGCGGCTGACTATCATATGGATGAAGTGGAGAAATTCGTACGGGAAAAAGCTTACAGTAACCTGGAAATCCACAGAATACGGGAGGACGGGACCAATGAGACTCAATACGCGCTATCTGAGTGAGGCGCTGCTGTGTATCCTGGTGACAGGTCTGGTGCTGTTCCTGTACCTGAGCACTCACCGGCCAGCCACGGATCCCATATCCTCCTACTACGTCCGGAACTTCATGGAAGACACCGGAGCCACCAATGCGGTGGCTGCCATTTATCTGAATTACAGGATGTTCGATTCCATGTTTGAGACCCTGATGCTGCTGGTCAGTGTGGCCGCAGTCATAAATTTCTCCTGGAGGCGGGACCATGAATAGAAACTCCGAAATTATCGCCCGTATGACAGTGTTTCTTTTTCCCATGATCATCGTGTTCGGGTTCTATATCATCCTGAACGGCCATGCCTCGCCGGGGGGAGGGTTCCAGGGGGGCGCCATGCTGGCCTCCGTGTTTATCACCAGATATCTGGTGTATCCTGTCGAGGACTTCCAGATGAAGATGCTGCAGATCATGGAAAAAGTGCTGTTTCTGGGTATCGTTCTGGTACCGGTGCTGTTCCTGTTTGTGGGTCAGCCCCAGAACGCCGGCTGGCTGCATCTTCCCTATCTGATCCTGATGAATCTGCTGATCGGACTGAAGGTGTGCGCCGGCCTGGTGGTGATATTCTTCCGGTTTGTATTCTATGAGGGGGGGAAGGCATGAGTTATATAAATGGAGAGACAGTAAGCATTGTGGTATTTTTCATCGGAGTATTCGGCCTGATCTCCCGGAGAAACATCATCAAGTCCATCGTGGCCCTGAGCATTATGCAGACGGCGGCGATCCTCTATTTTCTTTCCTCCGGTTATAAGGAAGGAAGCACTGCCCCCATCGGGAACATCCCGGAAGGTGCCCTGGTGGCAGATCCCCTGGCCCAGGCCCTGATGATCACCGATATTGTCATCGGGGTGGCGGTAACCGCAGCGGCGCTCACCATGTTCATCCACCTGTACCACCGTTATGGGACCACCAACTGGATCAAGGCGGCGAAGAAGAGGGC
>JAXGWN010000431.1:0-1518 GCA_040773285.1 Bacillota bacterium | reverse complement strand
TCGAGATGAACCTGGCCATAGAGGACCGGGACTTGGTCAAGCGAATGCTCATGGTGATTGACGCATTGAAGTCACAGTTGATGATCTATGGTTGATCAAGTCGTGATCGAGCAGGACGACCTGAATTGACTTCGGAGCTTGTTGTTCTTTTTTTATAATTTTTAACAACAGCATTTATATTTTCAAAAACGTGACATGTGGAGGAACATGCGGTCACGAAGGTCAGGGACCTCTGACGATGGTAACCACGGGTCCTCCCAGCATAGGAACCAGGACCCAAGATAGGTGATGAAATGCCCATTGACTCCAGGAATGGACCTGACAGAAGTGAGATTGTCGAGCGCGGGTCGATGATGGTCGATGACGTTCGAAATATCCTCAACAACTATGAGAGCTTGATTGGCCAAAAGAGCCCGAGGATTCTGAAAAAATTCGAATCAAATGTCTCGGGCGCGCTGGATAACCTGATTAATAATATCAAATACACGCTCTGGGATGAGAATGGTCCCTCGTTCGTATTGGATCGTGTCCGACGGCGTGGTACTTGGCCTTTCATACCATGGATAGCATTGTCCATATCACCATCACCAAGAACGGACGGCATCGAGGTGCCTAGCCTTGATGAGTTGCGATTGAAGATTAATTTCATCGCAAAGAGCAGAGAGGTCCACGTCGGCCTGTACCCGAACGTTAAAAGCTGGAGATCCAATCACCCCGAAGGCTGGACCGAACATCTTGCTCAATTCCAGGAGTGGTTCATGGCAGACCTAAAGAGGCTAGAGAACCAGGGCTTTAATATACCTGGGAGAACGCCCAAATATGCCACCATCAACCACAACACAGCTGGTACGATAGCCATCGAGAATTGCCTTGTGTACAAGGTGATTCCCGAGAGCGCTCTTGACAAAGAAGGGTTCGTGGGTGACCTTCTCGCCCTGGTGCAAACTTATGTGAGAATAGACTGGTCGATGAAAAGATGGGCGGACGTCAAAGGGAGAGGGCGCATCGTAGCCTCGAGCACGGATGGGCGACCCTTGATATCTCGGATAGAGGTGAACGGTCTCCTCGACCAGTTCAACTATGACATCGACCTGAGAGAGGCCGAGAGGGTGTCCATATTGCACGCCCCTAATGGCTATGGAAAGACCACTTTGTTCGGTCTTATCGCCGCTCTACATGATCGTAGACCGGATGCGTTCCAACTCACACCATTCTCGAAGCTCAGAGTGACATATGATGATGGAACATCGATGCTGGTGACCAAGGAGAGAGGCAACATCGAATTCCGATGTCTTTCTCAAAATGGAAGTCTGATTGCCTCAGATAGACAAAGGGAGCTAACCAAGGAGGAGCGGACGGTCCTGATCGAGCTGCGCAAATATGAACCGTACATCGGTCTTAATTACAACGATAAACGAGACCGTTACGAGGTGGTATCCTACCTCGAATGGGATGGCATGGGTCATGTCATGATCACCACAGACATGGGAAGGTTGTTCGAGAACATGGACGACCCAG
>JAXGWN010000430.1:0-1505 GCA_040773285.1 Bacillota bacterium | reverse complement strand
CAGACAAAGCCGGGAGGGACTATCCCATCCGTTCTCCGGAACGGTATAATGAAAATAAACGGCCGGACCACGCACGTCCGGCACCGGGAGGTACGAATGAGATGAACAACCAGCCACTGTCTGACCAGCAAAAACTGGCACTGCTCAGCGTATTGCGGAATCGTTTTTCCACCAACATACACCGGCATCCGGAACTTGAATGGCCGGACGTGGAAGCCCGTCTGGAAAAAAATCCGGACAAACTCCTGTGCCTGCAGATGATGGAGGAAACCGGGGGAGAGCCGGATGTCACAGGCCTGGACGGGAAAACCGGTCAGTTCGTTTTCTGTGACTGCTCAAAGGAGACCCCAAAAGGACGCAGAAGCATCTGCTACGACCCCGAGGCTCTTGTCTCCCGGAAGGAGAATAAGCCGGCCGACAGCGCTCTGGGAATGGCGGCCCGGATGGGCATTGAAATTCTCAGTGAAGAGGAGTACCGGTCCCTGCAGCGGCTGGAATCCTTCGATACCAAAACCTCCAGCTGGGTTCTCACCCCGGAGAACATCCGCAGCCTGGGAGGAGCCCTGTTCTGTGACCGCCGGTATGACACGGTATTTGTCTACCACAACGGAGCGGAGTCCTACTACAGTTCCAGGGGCTTTAGGGGTCTGCTGAAAGTCTGAGCTGCTGCAGAACGGCCACCGGTGCCCGGATGCAAGCTCCTCTGCACCGGCCGGTTAACGGGAGAAGGTTGTTCTCTGGATGGTCCCGTATCCTGATCTATGCCTGGATCACGGACCGGCCACCATCCACCCCCATGATCTGTCCTGATATCCAATCCGCCTGATCGGATATCAGGAAGGCGGTAAGCTGTGCCACATCCAGCGGTCTTCCCAGCCTCTTCATGGCATGGGTTCCTGCCATTTTATCAGCAGCCTCCTGATTCCTGATCAGACCGGAGGACAGTTCACTGTCCTGAAGAAGAGATGGTGCGATTGCATTGACCCGCACCTGTGGTGCCAGTTCTGCGGCCAGAGACCTTACCAGCCCCTCCACCGCTCCCTTTGCCATGCTGAGGGATGCGTGCATTGCCATCCCCTGCTGTACGGCCACACTGGAATAGAGCACCACGGAGGCCTTTTTGTTCTTTTTCAGGGCAGGAACCGCCGCCTGAACTGCCATTGCAGCACCCAGTGCGTTCAGTCTGAAGTCATTCAGGAAATCCTCTGACTCCAGCCTCCGGATCGACTTCAGATTGATGGATCCGACTGCGTAAATCAGTCCGGCCAGTTCATTTCCGGCCTCCCGGACCACCCTTTCAAAGGCGTCCGGGTCCAAAACATCCGCAACGCTGATGCCGGCACCGGTTTCCTCTGCGACCTTCTTCAGTTTATCCTCTTCCAGACCGGCCAGATGGATCCCGTATCCCATCTGGCTCAGGAGTACTGCACTTGCGGAACCCACGGCACCGCTCCCTCCATAGATCAGCACTTTCCCTTTCATCGTATTCCTCCCCTGCTCTGTCT
>JAXGWN010000429.1:0-1514 GCA_040773285.1 Bacillota bacterium | reverse complement strand
ATCACCTCAATGTTCTTGATGGCGTTTCCGCAGACGAAGAAGGAGGACAGGGAGCCCCGTTCCCGGATGTAGTCGAAGATCCGGCGGTAGGGTTCAGCGCAGTAGGCCTCAAAGTGTTTGGGGGAGATCTGGGAGATCAGGGGATCCACCGGAGCCACCACATCCACGCCACTGTCGATGTAGTATTCGCACATGGACAGGGAAATATCGGTACACCAGTCCATGATTCTCTTCATGTAGTCGGGGTCCTTCAGCATCTTCATGAAAATGCTGCTGCCCCGCAGGTGGGAAGCCAGGGTGAACGGTCCGCAGAACAGTCCGTACAGGGCCACCTCTTTGCCCACTTCTTTTTTCAGCCGTTCCACCACGTCGAATACCAGGGGAAGACGGCCTTCCTCTTTACCGATCTTCCGGTCCGAAGGGACCTCGTCGGTGTCGGCCAGGGGGTGGGTAATTACAGCAGGGGGAGAATTGTTGCTCCACTGCAGATCGCAACCCAGAATCTCAGCCTCCAGCTGCAGGTCAAAGGTCACCGGCAGTCCATCGGGTCTGTAAAGACGGACCACTTCCAGCAGGGACTCATACAGTTTTTCCGAATCCTTCAGGACCTCATCGGCACCGTAGTGCTTCAGGAAGCCCGCATGGACACCGGCGAAGGGAACCCAGGGAACCCGGTCCGTTTCCTCGTGTCTCATCACCTGGTAAATAAGTTCCTTACCTGTTTTTTTCTCCATTCGATCCACCTCTTCTTTCTAAATGGTTCTTCCGGTACACCTGTTTGACTGATTATATCACGGTGTCCCTGTTATTGAACCTGTCTTAACTCACGAAATATCTGACCTGAACGCTCAGATTTTTGTTACAAAGTGAAAACCGGAGGGCACGTATTTCTAGCAGTGCACAGTCTCAGAGGGAATCCCCGGACCGGGGATCCTCCATAAGTCCGTAAGCCCTCTGCCGGATCCGGATATTTCCCGGTCCCGGTTCCTGGCCGGCCACTTCCCGGATCCACCGCTCCAGCTGCTCCACCGGCGGAACACTGCCACTGTGGTATACCTGATTGTCAATCAGCAGCACCGGAGTCATCAGGATGCCCAGTTCCCTGGCCGCCAGTTCGTACTTCCGCAGCAGCTGATCCACCACCCAGACTTCCCGGATGGTCTCCTCCAGATACATCAGCTGGGGATCGGTCTCCAGCAGTTTCATGTGACGTCCCCGTTCGGAAATTTCTTCATTGGAGGGAAGTTCAATGGTTTCCCCCATGGCTTTGGCCACATCCTTAGCCGTTCCGGGGACCAGTCCAAGAGAAGCGGCAATCTTCCGGGCCTCCCCGGACTCATAATCGATATGCCGGACCTCAAAGGGTTCCTCCCTCCGCCTGGCCAGTTCGTCCATCAGGCCGGCCAGCAGGCCGCACCGGGCACAGGGGGGGTCCGTTCCCACCACCAGTATGGAATGCATGATTCGTCTCCTTATTCCGCAGCCCTCCGGCCACGGCACCCTCAATCATCCTT
>JAXGWN010000428.1:0-1523 GCA_040773285.1 Bacillota bacterium | reverse complement strand
GGGTAATAGGTAAGAATGGTGGACTGGGGAAACGTAAAGACCGTCCAGACCATGATCACATTGGGGGCCTCCTGGGCCATGACATCGTGAACCAGTTTCCATTTCTCTATGTAGAGTTCCGGATCGCCGCTGTAGGCCGCCCAGTCCCCGTTCATCTCCGAGGCGTAGCGGAGAAACACCGGTCCGCCGAAATCATTCAGCTGCCTGGCCAGGGAGCGGAGGTATTCATCGTCCTGAACCTCCTGCAGCCCATTGTTGGGTTCCAGCGCCACATGGGGAGCCGCCTCCGCCAGGCGCATCCGCTCCAGCCAGCTCTCCGGCACCATGCGGCCATACCCCACATACCGGAAGAAAGAGGCATGCTTCTTGCCGGTCAGCCGGTTAAACTCCAGAGGATCCGCTCCGATCAGTTCATCCTGTTCAATATAGGCACCCAGATAGATTCCCTGCTCCGGCTCATATTTGGCCAGGGCGTAACCGTCCTGTTCAATGGATATCCGTACGTCTGTACCGGCGGCCAGCACCGGCTGGACCGACAGACTGAGAAGGATCAGGGCAGGAATAAGACTGCGTAACAGCTTTTTTCGTTTCAAGATAATCTCCACCTCCATGAAAGACTGGACGACGGACCCTCCGGTCCGGTTCCCGTCCGGAACACATTCCATATCAGTATATCCCAAATGGACCCGGGATTGCACCTGAAAAAACCAGTTGTGTGCTATACTGTGGGCAGATAAGGAAGTGGAGGGATCTGTATGGAACGGACCGGTCTGGCCCTGGGAGGCGGGGGTACCAGAGGCAGCTACCAGCTGGGAGTCTGGAAATATCTCAGGGAAAAAGACATTCATCCGGTGGCCGTAACGGGCACCTCCATTGGGGCAGCCAATGGGGCTCTGGTGGTCCAGGGGGACTATCATCTGGCTGAAGAACTCTGGATGAACCTGAGTCCATCCTATCTGCTGGAAATGGATCAGGAGAACCGGAGGGTTCTGGAGGAGGGAACCGGGCCCGGTGAGGCTCCGGATCTTCCGGCCCTTCTGAAACAGGCCCTGGCCGCCGGCGGCCTCAATATGGATCCCCTGCGCCAGGTGCTGGTAAAATATGTGGACGAAGACCGGGTCAGGGCAGCGGGTATCCAACTGGGTATCGTCACCGTGGACATCACCAGCCGTAAGCCGGTGGTGGCCTTTCTGGAGGACATCCCCCGGGGACAGCTTTTTGATTACATTCTGGCCAGCTGCGCCCTGCCCATTTTCCGTCCCCAGGAAATCGATGGTCATAAATTTATTGACGGAGCCTTCTTCGACGTTGTCCCGGTGAAATCTCTGGCCGGCCGGGGGCTGGACCGGATCATTGCCGTGGACCTCTCCGGCACCGGAATGCGGCAGGGACTCAGGGTTCCGGGCACCCCGGTAATCACCATCCGGCACAGTGCCCCCCTGGGAAACACCCTGCAGCTGGACCCGGTTCAGGCCAGAAACAATGCGGCACTGGGCTATCTGGATGCCGCCCGGACGTTCGGG
>JAXGWN010000427.1:0-1546 GCA_040773285.1 Bacillota bacterium | reverse complement strand
CATCGTATACGATCAGTTCACCCACTCCGGCAGCCACCAGATAAAGTGCGCAGGGGCTTCCCAGCCCCCCACAGCCCACCAGCAGGACCCGGGAGTCCTGAAGCCGCTGCTGGCCCTCCATGCCCACCTGCGGCAAAAGCATCTGGCGGTGGTATCTGGACAGATCAGTCATCGCTTTGCTCCTGTTCATTTTCCAGGGACCTGGCAAAATCTTCAACATCCCGGATCATCTGCATCTGTTCGTCAGAATCCGCCAGTTCCTGTGCCCTGGCCAGCTGCAGGTCCCCCTCCCCGGCGTCTCCTGCCAGATAGAGCATGTTGGCATAGGAGATCCTGGCCTCAAAATAATCCGGGTACCGTTCCAGTACCGACCGGTAATTTTCCGCGGCTTCCGGGTACTTCTCCAGTGCTGTTCTTGTTATCGCCAGGGAAAGAAGCATCTCCCCCTGTTCCGGATCGGTTTCATAAGCCTTCCGGTAACTGTCCTCTGCCTTCAGCAGTTCCTCCGCAGGATCCGCCTGGTAAAAATAGTCCCGGGTCTGGGCCAGCTGGAAATACAGGTCCCCCAGGTACTGGTAATAGGCGGCATCCGGTCCTTCCTTCAGCAATTCCTCCACGGAACCGATCTCCTCCTGGAGGCTGTCCACATAGGCAGCCACCTGATCCGCCTGGCTTTCTCCCTGTCCGGATTCCGCCGGCTCCCCCAGACCGCCCAGTCCAAAAATTCCGGCAAATCCCACCAGAAATGTGAGAGTCACCAGACCCACGATCACCACCATAATTTTCCGGTTCCGTAATAATGTCAGCATGCTTCTCCTCCCGTCAGTGCAGTTCCATACCGGTCTCGCCGCCGGCGGTGCGCAGTCCCTCCACAGAGGAAATCAGAATTTCCTGAATCTCAGACAGAATCCGGGTGAACCGGTATTCTGCCAGAAGGAAATCATTGACTGCATGGTTTCCCTGCAGACTCACTGTCATTTCCTCCACCAGATCCTCCTCCAGATCCCGTGTGTCCTTACCCAGCATGGACTCCAGCTGCACTTCCCATTGGCGGTGACGGTACATTTCCAGAATGGCATAGTTATCCTGGTCCTGTTCCAGTTTCCGTCGTGCTTCTTTATACTCCCTGTATTCAGGCAGCTCCGTTATGGCCTCCGCCAGTCTGTATGCAATGTCTCTGATCTGTGTCTCCATGGCATCTCCCGCTTTTCTACTTCCGGTCTCCCGGTGAAAAACAGTATAGTATAAGCCGGCGTCCGGGGCAAGGATTCTCCGTCACTTCATGAGTCAGACCCCTCATCCAGAAATTCCCCCCATGGACTCAAAAGTTCCTCCAGAACAGCAAAATCCCGGGCCCTCACCGAAGCCCGGATCCATACGGTTTCACCGAAATTTTTTTCCAACACCCGGGCACCATTTTGTTCCATGAGATACAGTACCCGGTTCACTTCCGGATAAGCCATCCGGAGAGCAAACTGTCTGTTCAGGGTCTCTTCCCGGCTTCCGCACAGTTCCAGCAGCCGGGACGCCGTGGAACCATAGGCCT
>JAXGWN010000426.1:0-1549 GCA_040773285.1 Bacillota bacterium | reverse complement strand
CCGGAAACAGGGGGGCCATGGCCGGATAGCAGTGGAAGAGTCCTTCTCCCACCTCCAGTTTTACATCCACCCCGGCCTCCCTGGCCTTCCGGGCAAACATCACCGAATCGTCCAGCAGGGTTTCCCCGGAACCGGCAAACATAAGAAGCGGCGGAAGCCCCTCCGGATTTCCGTACAGCGGGGACACATAGGGGTGTTCCGGCCCGGCCTCTCCGGAATAATGACCGGCCAGGGCCTGGGCCATCCCTTTTGGGGACAGACAGCTTTCCAGATTGGTCCGGTGACTCTCCCCGGAACAGGTGAAATCCGTTACCGGAGAATACGCAACTGCTCCGGCCGGCAGAGCAACTCCCAGATCTTTCAGGGCCAGCAGGGTCCCCAGCACCAGGCCGCCGCCGGCGGAATCCCCCACAAAGCAGACACTTCCCGGAGAAATCCCCTGTCCCAGCATCCACTGCCAGACAGCCAAGGCATCGTCCAGAGCGGCCGGAAAGGGATGCTCCGGGGCCAGCCGGTATCCGAAAGACAGGGCCGGAAGGCCACAGGCCTCCACAAACTTCCCCACAACAGGCCGGTGTGACTCACAGGTCCCGGTCACGTATCCGCCCCCATGAAAATACAGCATAACTCCCTGACCCAGCGCGCTTTCCGGACGGATCCACTCCGCCGGAACCCCGGGTATTTCCACAGGCTCCACCTGCACCCCCCGGGGCAGCCGTCCAAATCTGGTCGCCCCTTCCTCCACATGGCGCCGGAGGTCAAGGATCGCCTCCTGTCTGGTCCAGTCCACCACCGGTTTTCTTAAGTGGCCCTCCATCCAGTGCCGGTGCTGCAGCACAAACCGGGTCAGTCTTCCCCGCATACTCAACATCTTATTTTCCCCCTTCCGGCTCAGCCGCCCGAAACATTCTCAAATGGAGCCCGGGAGCCGGTGAACGGAACGACTCCGGATGCACCACCCGGAAGATGGCCAGTCCGTTCAGAACGGACCAGAAGGTCAGGGCCAGATCCATGGGATCTCCCGGAAGGACTGTCCCCTCCTGCTGCCCCTTTTCCATGATTGCTGCCATTGACCGGTAGGGCGTCATGTGATTTTCCTCCAGAATCCGGCGGATCTCCGGCGGGGTATCCTCAGCAGCCGACGCCTGGGCAATAATCAGATGATTCCTGGCTCCCGTATCCCCGGAATTCAGCATTTCCAGCCACCGGGTCAGGGCCAGCCGGATTTTATCACCGGCGGGCATCTCCTGGCTCTCCAGCCAGTCGCAGGCTTCAGCGATTCTCTGAAAGGCCCGGACAATCAGTTCCCTGTGCACCTCCTCTTTGGAGGAAAAATAATGATACATCAGGCCCTGACTGATGTCGGCCCTGGCCGCCAGATCCTGAATTCTGGTCCCCCCCGGGCCCCGGGTGGAAAAAAGTTCCAGAGCCGCATTGAGAATCTCCTCCCGGCGCACATCTGCCGGCTCAGGTTGCCCTTTCATCCGCTCTTCCATACAAGCCTCCATTGATTGAATATTCATTCAATCATAGAATAACACAGATTTGT
>JAXGWN010000425.1:0-1553 GCA_040773285.1 Bacillota bacterium | reverse complement strand
GAAGTGCTTGCGGAAATTCCCCCTACAATTGAGACCCATAAAGCCCTGATCGCCGATGGGGAATCCGCCTGGCTGTATGGGGCGGAAACCGGCCGTTCAGCGGCTTCCCTGCGGGGAGAAACCATTCTGTCCCAGGAGGTGATCCTGCCTTCGGGGAAATGTCTCTGCTGGTGGGTCAGCTGGAACTGAACCTCAATCAGCTGGAAAGTCAGTTGGAGGCTGCCCAGCGGGACAAAGAGGAACTCAGAAAAGAGCATGCCGGACTGGATGGCTTCCAGGCGACCCCGGAAACCATTGGTGCCCTGGCTCCGGGACTGGATCTTCGGGCCAGCATATTGTCGGTACTACACTTCCCGGACCTGCAGGAAAACAGGGCAGGTCCCAACCGGACACTGAATCTGGCCATTTCCCTGGTATTGGGCCTGATGATTGGGGTGTTTGCTGCCTTCTTCCTGGAGTACTGGGAGAAGAGCCGACCGGAGGCCTGCAAACCATCCTGAATACAGCCGGAGGAACCTGCGCATGAACGTTAAAACAGAAAACAGATGGCTGCCGGGTGTGCTGCTTACCTTTACCACCCTGTTCTGGTCCTTTAACTTTATATTTGGAAGAACCATTGCCCGGGACATTCCCCCGGTGACCCTCAGCTTTTTCCGCTGGCTGGTGGCCCTGGCCATCCTCCGGGTGGTGGTCAGGAAGGATCTGGCACAGTGGAAGGGGAAGGTCCTTCCCCACTGGAAGGTGCTGGCTGCCTTGGGTTCCACCGGAATCATGAGTTTCAGCATTCTGGTATACCTGAGCCTTCATTATACCCAGGCCATCAATGCGACACTTCTTAACTCCCTGAATCCGGCCATCGTGGCCCTGCTGGCCTTCTTTCTTCTGAAGGAGGATCTGAGGAGAGCCCAGTGGCTGGGGATTATCATCAGCATGCTGGGAGGCATCCTGATCATTTTTCGGGGAAATCCGGGGGACATCCTGACCCTGAATCTCAACCGGGGAGATGCCTTCATGTTTTTGGCGGTGTTTCTCTGGGGGATCTACAATATCCTGATGCGCCGCCACGGGAAGATTCTTCCCATGCCAGTTCTCTTTTTCGGCACGGCTGCTGCGGCCGTCACCCTGATGGCCCCTCTGATGGTCATCGAGCTGGCGGTGGGCGGGCTTGCCTGGGCCGGCAGCCTCACCATGACCCATGGGCTGGCCCTGCTGTATACCAGCATCTTTCCGTCCATTCTGTCGTTCTGGTTCTTCAACCGGGCGGTCCTGATGATCGGGCCCAGCCGGTCGGCCATCTATATGAATCTGGTGATCATCTTTACCGCTATCCAGGGGATGCTGTTTCTCAAGGAAAGCCTGTACTGGTTCCATCTGGCAGGTGCCTTGCTGATCGTTCTGGGAATCCGGCTGACCACGGCGCCTCCGGGGAAGCAGGACGTGAAGGTGGAAGGAACTACGGAGTCCATACTGAACTGAATACCCCTGCGACGGGGCGAAAGCCCCGGTTACAGGATAGTCCCGGCTGCGGAATCGGAAGATTCCGCAGTTTTTTT
>JAXGWN010000424.1:0-1590 GCA_040773285.1 Bacillota bacterium | reverse complement strand
TTTCTTTCCCGGATTCTTTCCATGATGCCGGAGGAAAAAATCGGTCTGATCATCAATGAATTCGGGCAGACCAGCGTGGATGGGGCGATTCTCCGGGAAACCTCCGGGATGCCCATTGCCGAGATCAACAACGGCCAGGTGTTCTGTGGCTGTGTGTCGGGAAACTTTGTGGACAGCATCAGCGAATTCTTTAAGCTGCCCATCCGGCACCTGATCGTGGAGACCTCCGGCATGGCCAACCCGGTGAATATTAAAACCGTGCTGGAGGCAGTGCGGATGCAGACCAGCGAAGCCTGGGAATACAAAGGGATGATCTGCGTGGTGGATCCCACCACCGTGGCGGATCTGGCGGAGGTGGTGAATGCCGTCCGGGAACAGATCGCCAAAAGTGATTACCTGATTATCAATAAGATGGACCTGATGGATCCTGTGGAACTGGTGGAGGTGGAGGGAGTGCTGGATGAACTGAACAGCCACGCACCCCGGCTGAAGACCTCCTTCGGGGAGATCTCTTCCGGAGAGCTGCTGGACTTTCTGAACCGGACTCCGGCGGCCCTGGAAAACGTTCCCCTGAAGGTGGAAAGTGATTTCCGCCGTCCCCTCAACTACCGGATCCGCAGCCTGCAGCCGGCCAGCCGGGCGGCTCTGGAGACACTGGTCAGCACCCTGATGGCGGACAGCCTGCGGATCAAGGGGTACGCCCGGCTGGAGGACGGTCAGGTGTATCTGGTGAACGGAGCCAGCCGGGTGCTGGAGATGATTCCCTCGGCCCGGGAGGAGTCCGGGGTGGATCTGGTGCTGATTACAGCCCGGGGAGATCTGGAGGACACAATCCGCAGCTGCTGGCAGACCCATCTGGCCTCACCGGTGGAAGTGGAGGAAAAGGGCCGGGAATACTGGGACTGAAGAGGAAAAATGTACTGGATGCTTTGCTCCGGCCGCCTCAATGTGCTAGACTTTACTGAGACTAAGCATATTCACGGTAAGGAGATCAGGCATGAACGAGGAAACATACGACGAAATATCTCTCAGGGAACTGATTGAAGCTCTTCTGAAAAGGAAGAAACTGATCGCTCTGGTCACTCTGGGCTGCCTTCTGGTTGGAGTTCTGTACAGTTTTGTACTGGCGGAGCCGGTTTATGAGAGTCAGGCACGGATCAGTATCAGTATTCCGGAAAGCGTGGACACTCCCTACGGGCTCTACACCTTCCCCAGCCGGGAGGCCGGCAGTTATATGGAACTGGTCGGGGGTCCCCGGGCCATTGCCATGACCTCCGGGGAACTGGGAGAGGGATATGGAAATACCCGTCTGTCCCGGATGATCCGGGTGGAACAGGAACAGGATACCGGGGGCTTCCGGATGGTGGTTTCGGCTCCGGATCCGGAAGAGGCCTGGAAGGTGGCCAGCGTCCACCTGGACAGTTACATTGCCTCTGTGGAGCTGGTGCTTAAGCGGAGCGCCGTAGATACGTTTCTGGCCCAGAAGACCCGGGATGAAGAGAGACTCAGCCGTCAGGTGGTGGACGCCACAAGGGAGCTGGCCGGTGCCCGGAAAGTGCTTGCGGAAATTCCCCTTACAATTGAGACCCA
>JAXGWN010000423.1:0-1594 GCA_040773285.1 Bacillota bacterium | reverse complement strand
CATCCAGATCCCAGTCTGTGATTTCCAGGGTAAGTCCGGTATCCTCCCCCCGGGTGGCAAACCCGATCAGTTCATATTTTCCGGGGCTCTGTTCCACGATCACCCCGATATGTCCCTGCTCTTCAGACAAAAATACCGCCACTTCCCCGGGCCCGCCTTCCCCGGTCAGTTCCAGGGTGGTCCTGGTCCCGTAGGACTGTTCCACCAGCCGGTATCCTTCCGGATACACCTCGTTCAGACGGGCAATCAGGGGATCATCCGGAGAAGGATCCGGCCGGTCCGGAAGAATCGGCAGATCCGCACCCTGGGGGCCAGGGCAGCCCGCCAGCAGGAGAGCCGCCAGCAGAAGGGGACTCCAGTACCGCAGTTTCATATATTGTCATCCTCATTTCCTGTATCAGCGTTCACGGTCCCGTAGGACCATCTCAGAGAATTGTACCAAACAAACAGGGTGGACTGCAAACAGACGTTTACGGTCCACCCGTTTCGCTTATTTTCTCCGACGATCCCCCAGGAAAAACTGTTCCCAGTCCCCCCGGCAGCGGCCCATCCGCAGGAACAGATACAGGAAGGCAGCCAGATTTCCGGTGATCAGGATGGCCAGGCTCCACAGAATCCGGGGCACAGCAGCGCTTTCATGGAACCAGATCCAGGCCACCAGAATCAGAAATCCCAGGTAGACGTCCACCAGGGTCACCCTGCCCCAGGCCAGTCCCATAAGAATGGATCCCTCTTCAAAGAAATCCGCCGAAACAAACCCTGAGACCAGGGCAGCCAGCATAAGGAAAAATCCCAGAAGGCTCAGCAGCCGGCCGGTTCTCATGTCAGTTCCCCTTCCTGGGAAACCAGGGGAAAAACCTGCTGGTCACCCGGGCATAGGCGGCGAATTCTTCATTTCCTTCAAAAGATTTCTCGGTCAGGGGAACCCCTGACACAAAAACCAGCAGCCAGGTGATCACCACGGGGCTCACCACGGCCATCCACAGGGGCACACTGGTCAGGGCGATCAGGAAAATCCCCCACCACATGGTGCTCTCCCCGAAATAATTGGGGTGCCTGGTGTAACGCCAGAGTCCGCTCTGAATGATATGCCCCCGGTTCTCCGGTTTCCTGAGAAAGGCCCTCAGCTGGGCGTCCCCCACGGACTCAAACAGAAATCCCCCGATCCACACTGCCAGACCCAGCCAGCTGAGAAGCGTCAGCCGTGGCGCCCAGAACCGGTGGGTCAGGAGCACCGGGGAGCCGATCAGGAACATCAGGAATCCCTGGAGAAGAAACACCTGCCCGAAGGCCTTCAGCAGGGGAAACCGGTCCCCCCACCCTTCCCGCATGGCCACATACCGGGGATCCTCCGGACGCCCGATGTTTCTTTTCCCGATGTGCCAGGAAAGTCTGAGACCCCAGATGGTGATCAGCACCACGATCAGGGTGCCCACCGGATTGTTGTCCCCCAGCAGAAAACTGACCCAGGCCATCAGTACGAAGCCGGCTCCCCAGGCGATGTCCACAATGGAATTGTTGTGGATCACCTGCGCCACCACGAAAAGAGTCACATAGTACAACAGCAGGGTAAGGATTACTCCAGGAATCAGGT
>JAXGWN010000422.1:0-1601 GCA_040773285.1 Bacillota bacterium | reverse complement strand
GAGGCCCCGGATTTCCCGGTGGCGGCCGGGAATAATCCGGCCTCCCCCCAGTTTTTTCTGCAGGGCCTTCAGCAAAATCTCATTGACCAGGGTGGATTTTCCGGAACCGCTGACCCCTGTGACACAACAGATCAGTCCCAGCGGAATCGTAACATCGATCTCTCTCAGGTTGTTTTCTGCCGCCCCCCGGATCTCCAGGCTGTTGCCGCTTCCTGTTCTCCTGGCGGCAGGCACCGGAATGGTCCGGCGGCCGGACAGATATTTTCCGGTGAGGGAATGTTCATGGAGGGCCACCTGCTCCGGAGTTCCGGCTGCGATCACCCGGCCCCCGTGCTTGCCGGCCCCGGGTCCGATGTCGATGAGCCAGTCGGCAGACATCATGGTTTCCTCATCGTGTTCCACAACGATCAGGGTATTGCCCAGATCCCGCAGCCGCTTCAGGGCGGTGATCAGCTGACCGTTATCTTTCTGGTGGAGTCCGATGCTGGGCTCGTCCAGAATATACAGGACCCCGGTGAGGCCGGAGCCGATCTGGGTTGCCAGCCGGATCCTCTGGGCCTCTCCCCCGGAAAGACTGCCTGCCGCCCGGCCCAGGGTCAGATAGGAAAGTCCCACCTTCATGAGAAAGCCCAGTCGCTCCCGGATTTCCCGGATCACCTGATGGGCGATGGTCTGCTCTGTCTCCGTCAGTTCCAGCCGGTCGAAAAACTCCAGGGTCTCCTCAATGGACAGACCGGTCAGCTGGGAAATGTTCATTCCCCCCACCAGAACGCTGAGCACTTCCGGCCGGAGCCTGGCTCCCTTGCAGTCCGGGCAGGGCTTCACGCTCATGAAACTTTCCGTCCAGCGGCGGCTGATTTCCGAACCGGTTTCCCGGTGCCGGCGGTTCAGGTTGGGGATGACCCCTTCAAAGGGGGCCTCCCAGATCTGCTCCTTCTTATACCGGCTGCTGTCATAGCGGACCTCCACCAGGTCCGTACCGGACCCGTACAGAATTTTCTCCTGCATAGGTCTGGGTATGTCCCGGAAGGGCATGTTCATATCGATGTTATACCGTCTGGCCACCGCCTCCAGCAGGGCGGGATAGTAGTTGCTGTGCTCTCCGGCAAAGGGTACCACCGCCCCCTGGGCCAGGCTCAGGGAGTCATCCGGAATCACCAGTTCCTCGGACACCTCAATCTGAAAACCAAGACCATGGCAGGTGGGGCAGGCACCGAAGGGGGAGTTGAAGGAAAAGGAACGGGGGGTTACTTCCTCCATGCTGATCTGGCAGGTGGGGCAGGCGAACTGTTCACTCATCAGGAGGTCCTCCTCCCCCACCTGGACCACAACCGTACCTTCCCCCAGTTTGAGAGCGGTCTCCACAGAATCCGCCAGCCGGCTGCTGATTTCCGGCTTCAGAATGATCCGGTCGATGACGATCTCAATATCATGTTTTTTATTTTTTTCCAGGAGAATCTCTTCCTCCAGAAGCCGGATCTCCCCGTCCACCCGGGCCCGCACGTAGCCTTCCCGGCGGATGGTCTCCAGCAGTTTCACGTGTTCCCCTTTGCGGCCCCGGATCACCGGGGCCAGGATCTGCATCCGGGTCCCTTCCGGGT
>JAXGWN010000421.1:0-1604 GCA_040773285.1 Bacillota bacterium | reverse complement strand
CCCATAGTGGTAGTAAAGGCCCGCCTGTGCTCCCCAGCAGATGTGGAAGGTGGAGAACACATGGGTTTTGGCCCATTCCAGAATTTCGGACAGTTCATCCCAGTAGCTGACTTCTTCGAAATCCAGATGCTCGATGGGGGCCCCGGTGATGATCATGCCATCGAACCGTTTGGTACGGATATCATCGAAGGTGTGGTAGAAGGCCTCCAGATGGCTTTTGGCGGTGTTTCTGGAGGTATGGCTGGCCATATGGAGAAACACGATGTCCACCTGGATCAGGGAGTTTCCAATGAGGCGCAGCAGTTGGGTCTCCGTAGTGATCTTCAGGGGCATCAGGTTCAGGATCACCAGCTTCAGCGGGCGGATATCCTGATGGATGGCCCGGAGCTCGTTCATTACGAATATATTTTCTTTTTTCAGTTCCTCCGTGGCCGGAAGATGTTCCGGAATAATCACAGGAGCCATGGGATCACCTCATTTCTCCCCGGCCGGATCTAGCGGATCCGGGCCAGGGCCTGTTCAAAATCGTCAATTATATCTGCAATATCCTCAATACCGACAGAGACACGGATCATGTCCGGAAGAACACCGGCCATGACCTGCTGCTCTTCCGACAGTTGCCGGTGAGTGGTGCTGGCCGGATGGACCACCAGGGTTCTGGTATCTCCCAGGTTGGTCACCAGATTGCTCATCTCCACCGAATTGATAAAGGTCTCTCCGGCACTGCGTCCCCCCAGAACCCCGAAGGCCAGCATTCCGGAGGCTCCCTGGGGCAGATACTGCCGGGTGAGCCGGTAATCGGGGCTGCTTTCCAGACCGGGATAGCTGACCCAGGTTACCTTGGGATGATTTTCCAGATGCCGGGCCAGGGCCAGGGCATTCTCACAGTGTTTCTGCATCCTAAGGGGCAGGGTCTCCATTCCCATGGACAGGATCCAGGCGTTGAAGGGGCTCATGGCGCATCCCAGATCCCTTAGCAGCTGAACCCGGGCCTTCACGATGAAGGCAGCGTTCCCGAAGGTCTCCCAGTAGCTGATTCCGTGATAACTGGGATCCGGATCGGTCAGGTTGGGGAATTTTCCATTGCCCCAGTCGAAATTCCCCAGATCCACGATGACGCCCCCCAGGGAGTTTCCATGGCCCCCAAGATATTTGGTGGCGGAATAGACCAGGATGTTGGCGCCGTAGTCTTTACAGCGCAGCAGTGCCGGGGTGGCAAAGGTATTGTCCAGCACCAGGGGAAGTCCGGACCGTTTAGCCAGGGAACTGAATTTATTCATATCCAGCACGTTCATCCGGGGATTCCCGATGGTTTCGGCAAAGATCAGCTTCGTGTTGGGACGGATGGCGGCAAAGAGCGTGTCCTCATCCGCAGCCGGATCCACAAAACTCACCTGGATTCCATATTTCCGGAAGGTGTTGGTGAACAGGCTGTAGGTACCGCCGTACAGGGAGGAAGCCGTTATGAAATGATCCCCTTCCTCACACAGGTTGGTGATGGCGATCAGGGTGGCCGACTGTCCGGAGGACAGGGCCAGGGCGCCGGAGCCTCCGTCCAGCAGATTCAGCCTTTCGGAAAAGGCGTCCATGGTGGGGTTGTTGAT
>JAXGWN010000420.1:0-1606 GCA_040773285.1 Bacillota bacterium | reverse complement strand
GTCAGTATCCGGCTCAAGTCCCAGTGCCTTCATGGCCATCACCAGGAACTGGGCCCGGGTCACCTTCATGTGGGGGGAGAACTCTCCGTTTCCGGTGCCGCTGGCAATCTCCCTGGCTCCTACAAACCGTACCGCCTGGCCGAACCAGGCCAGCCGGGGCACGTCGGTGAATTCCACCGGGTTGTAATCAATATAGAAGGTGGAGAAATGGTTGGTTCTCCAGACCATCTGGCTGGTTTCCGGCCAAACGAAAGCTTCCGGCTCAATGAAGTCACCAGGTCTGGTGCTGTTTTCGTCCTGTCGCCGGACCACCCATCCTTCCGGATTGCCGAAGTCAATATTTACAGGAGGAGTAAAGGGCATGGCAGCAGTTATGGTGCCATCAAAGCTGCTGACGGGATTTCCTCCCATCGTTATGTTCAGCTGCACCCCGGGGAACCCGCTGGGCGGGTTAAAGGGTGCCATATGGAGGCTGAAGTCCCCCTCCATTCCTGCCATCTGCCCGATGACCCCACTGTCCAGACTGACCTGTGCCGGAGGCCCCGAAATAGTAAGGGCACCCGTTCCGGAAGCGGCAATCTGGTCCATGGATCCACCGGTCACCTGCACCTGTACCGGGATATTTGCCGGTCCGTTCACCAGCAGGGCAATTTCTCCGGGGCCAGCCCCCAGGGCAGTCTCAATGCCCTGAGGTGGAACCGGAACAATCAGTGTGCCTCCGGACAAAGTTCCAGGCACTTCAAATTGGTAGGATCCGCTTCCAGTTGGAAGTGGCGGCGGGGGCGGAGGTGGCGGTGGCGCCATGGATCCGGAACTGGAGGATGCCACCCGGAAGGTGGTTTCCCTATATGGCCCCCCTTCATAGTCTGCAGCCCTCACTTTGTAATCCCCGGAACTGAGTACGATTGGAATCTCAGTCCCAAATCTTCCGTCCTCAACACCGGTCGTCACCAGCCGCAGCAGAGTATCACCACGATATAAAAGGATAGCCACTGCCAGTGGGCCGTCCACCTCTCCGGAAACCTTCACTGCACCTGAAGAATATCCCGCCATAATTGACGTAATTAAGTTTGTGGTTCCTGCAAGAACAGGTGTTGCAGACGCAGACAGAAGGATCACTGCCAGCATCACCAGCGTAATGAAACGGATCAGCCATCCTTTCATTTTGTGGCCACCTCCCGCTCCTCAATCTCAATTTCCCAGGTCACACCGGCTCCGGCTCCAAATGATACTCCCCCAAATAACTCGTTTCCTGGATCTTCCTTCAGTACAGTAACGCTGATCTTTCTGGGTGCGGACTCCTGATCAGGTCCTCCGTAGAGCAGATAATCACAGGAGTTTGCCATGTTATCATTATTTTCAATGAATACGCCGTTTTCGAAGGTCTGGTCATCATGAAATGGTGAGGTTTCGGGCTTTGTAATAATTTGGGTTGTCGTGTTCCCGTTTGCCCAGGTATAGGTCACGAAGAGCCCATACGGTCTGGTCTTCCCTTTGTCCGGAATGTAATACGTGGCATATACCCGATAGTCCGTTCCCCGCCCATCGCCAAAATCGATAGCCGATCCGTTCTGCGTGCCATGAAATACAGCATTCTGGCCACGCC
>JAXGWN010000419.1:0-1629 GCA_040773285.1 Bacillota bacterium | reverse complement strand
CTTAAGGAACAGGACCCCAGAATCCGGATTGTGGCTGTGGAGCCGGCCGGCTCGCCGGTACTGTCCGGGGGATCCCCCGGAGTTCACCGGCTGCAGGGGCTGGGTGCCGGCTTTGTCCCTTCCGTACTGGATCGTTCCGTGGTGGATGAAGTGATGCCCATCGGGGATGAAGAGGCCTTCCGGGAGTCCAGACAGCTGGCCTTCCGGGAAGGTATGCTGACCGGGATATCCTCCGGAGCGGTTCTGGCGGCAGCCGGAAAACTGGCAGCCCGCCGGGAAAATGCCGGAAAGCACATCGTGGTGCTGCTGGGGGATACCGGGGAGCGCTATCTGTCCACAACCCTGTTTCAGGACTGACTCCGGGGGAGTCAGTCCCCCAATAAAGGAGAAAGACCATGAGCGAGGAAAGAGAATATCATTTTGACACACTGCAGGTGCATGCCGGGGCCACTCCGGATCCGGTGACCGGATCCCGGGCCGTGCCCATCTACCAGACCACATCCTATGTGTTCCGGGACAGCCAGCATGCGGAAGACCTGTTTGCTCTGAAGGAGAGCGGAAACATCTATACCCGTCTGATGAACCCCACCACGGATGTTCTGGAAAAGAGGGTGGCTGCCCTGGAGGGGGGAGTGGGAGCCCTGGCGGTGGCTTCCGGTTCTGCCGCCATTACCTATGCGGTGCTGAACCTGGCCGGTGCCGGAGACGAGATTGTGGCAGCCTCCACCCTTTACGGAGGCACCTACAATCTGTTTTCTGTGACACTTCCCCGTCTGGGAATCCGCACGGTTTTTGTGGACCCTGATGATCCGGAGAATTTCCGCGGGGCCATCACGGAGAAAACCAAAGCGGTGTTTGTGGAGACCATCGGGAACCCCGGAATCAACGTGATCGATCTGGAGGCGGTGGCGCAGGTGGCCCATGAGGCCGGTGTGCCCCTGATTGTGGACAACACCTTTGCCACCCCCTATCTGTGCCGGCCCATTGAGCACGGGGCGGATATTGTGGTCCATTCAGCCACCAAGTTTATAGGGGGACACGGGACATCCATAGGGGGGATCATCGTGGACGGAGGCCGTTTTGACTGGGGGGCAGGAGATAGGTTCCCCGGCTTCACCGAGCCGGACCCCAGCTACCATGGCATCCGCTACAGTGAGGCCCTGGGACCCCTGGCCTATATTATTAAGGCCAGGGTACAACTGCTCAGGGATACCGGGGCGGCCCTCAGCCCGTTTCATTCCTTCCTGTTTCTGCAGGGACTGGAGACCCTGAGCCTCAGGGTGGAGCGCCACGTATCCAATACCCGGGAGATCACCGGGTTTCTGAAGGACCACCCCCGGGTGGCCTGGGTGAATTATCCGGAGTTTCCGGACAGCCGGTACCACGACCTGGCAAAGAGGTATCTCCCCAAAGGGGCCGGTTCCATTTTCACCTTCGGAATCCGGGGAGGTGCGGAGGAAGCCAGAAGGTTTATTGACCGGCTGGATGTGTTTTCCCATCTGGCCAATGTCGCCGATGCCAAGAGCCTGGTGATCCATCCGGCCAGCACCACCCATCAGCAGCTGGACGGTGAGGCACAGATCCGGGCCGGGGTTACCCCGGACCTGATCCGTCTGTCCGTGGGGATTG
>JAXGWN010000418.1:0-1638 GCA_040773285.1 Bacillota bacterium | reverse complement strand
TGCCGTGGGCCACGTGTTCAACCTGTTCATCAGCGGACTGGGGGCATTCGTGCATGGCAGCCGTCTGGTGTATGTGGAGTTTTTCGGAAAGTTTTTTGTCGGCGGGGGCCATGCCTTCGATCCGTTGAAAAAAGAAACCAAGTTTGTAAAGCTAAACGACAAGGAGGCATTATAACATGGAAATGGGACAAGTGTATGCGTTTCTGGGAATCGCTCTGGCGGTTCTGCTGCCGGGTCTGGGATCCGCCTTTGGTGTAAGATCGGCCGGTGAGGCCGGTGCCGGAGTGGTGACTGAAGACCCTGACAAATTCGGTCAGGTACTGATCCTTGAACTTCTCCCCGGTACTCAGGGGATTTACGGACTGCTGATCGGGTTCATCATTATGACCAAAATCAACGTGTTTGGTGGTCTGGATCCGGTGACTGCAACCCAGGGACTTCTGTATCTGGCCGGGGCCCTGCCCATTGCTTTTGTGGGCCTGGGATCCGCCATTGCTCAGGGGAAAGTGTCCGCTGCCGGTGTCAGCATGATCGCCAAGAGACCGAAGGAAGTTGGTAAGGCCATGATTCTGGCTGCCATGGTGGAAACCTACGCTGTACTTGCCCTTCTGGCGTCCTTCCTGGTCGTGTACTTCATTTAGCGGCAGGGAGTGAATCAGATGAAGGGCCTTGAGGCGATAAAAAAACAGATCATTGAAGATGCCAGGGCCGAATCCGATAAACAGCTTGACCAGGCAAGACAGAGGGCAGCGGAAAGACGTGCCGTCCGGCTGGCTGCCCAGGCCAAAACCCTGGCTGAACTGAGAAGCAGAAACTCGGAGGAGGCTGACATGCGCAAGGAGCGTATGCTGACGGCTGCCAGACTGGATGCCAGAAAAAAACTCCTTTCCGTTAAACAGGAAATGATCGGGAAGGCCTTCGTGTCGGCTGAGGATAAGATCCGGCGGCTGCCTGCGGAGGAGTACCGGACATTCATGGCGGATGTGGTAGCCAGGTACGCGGAGACCGGGGATGAGGAAGTGAGTGTTTCCGGCCGGGACCTGGAGGTGCTGGACCAGGAATTTATCCGCCTGGCCAACCAGCGGCTGCAGGCTGCCGGAAAGACCGGAGCCCTGAAACTCTCGGAGCATTCCGGGGATTTCGACGGTGGTCTGGTGATGATCGGCCGCAACTCGGAGATCAACTGTACTCTGAAAGCACTGGTCAGACAGGTACGCCAGAGTCTGGAATCGGAAGTGGCGCAGATTCTGTTCCGCTAGTGTTTTTAGAAAGTGAGGTGCTGGAATGGCTCAGCCAAGTCACATCTACGGGGTTGCCAGGATCCATGCGCTGGAACTGAAACTTCTGGATAATGCCAAAATTGAACGGATGGTGGATGCTGCCACACCGGAGGAAGTGCTGAAGGTGCTGGCGGAAAGTGGAGATTACGGGGCTTCCATGGGGGACATCCAGGGACCCTGGGAATACGAGCGTCTGCTGGCGGATGAGAAGAACCGGCTGGTGGATCTGATGGAGCAGCTTTCTCCGGATCCTGAGCTGACGGATCTTTTCTTTATCCGTAACGACATTCACAATCTGAAAGTGCTGCTGAAGGCACACTACCTTGGAAGAAATTACGATGAATTTCTCTCCGGAGCC
>JAXGWN010000417.1:0-1647 GCA_040773285.1 Bacillota bacterium | reverse complement strand
AGGATCCTGTATCAGGGGAAACTGCTACTGCTGCAGGGCTGCGATGACAGCCGGATTGTCCGGGAACTGGAAGTGAATCCCTATGTGTGGAAGAAAGCCAGAGGATACCTGTCCGGGCTTTCCCCGGAGATGCTCAAAAAATATCTGCTGATGGCGGGGGAACTGGACATGCGGATGAAGACCGGTCAGGGTGATCCGGTGGTATTGCTGGAAACCTTTGTGCTGGATTTCTGCAGTGCATGAAGATACCGGGCCCAGGGGGCCCGGTATCTGTCAGTTGCGGATCAGGATGAATATCAGGTAGAGGATATAGGCAGCAGTCAGGGTTATGCCCTCACGGCGCCCTATCTTCATGCCGGTTCCGGAGAAGATCAGAAGAATAAGAGTGGCGGCAATCATGACCAGGGAGTCGGTGAAAACCCGGGCATCCACCTTCAGGGGTGAGATTACCGAGGCAGCCCCCAGCACGAAGAATATGTTGAAGATGTTGCTGCCAATAATGTTGCCCAGGGCAATGTCGCTTTTTTTCCGCAGACCGGCGGTCACCGAGGTGATCAGTTCGGGAAGACTGGTGCCGAAGGCCACGATGGTAAGCCCCACCAGGGTTTCACTCATTCCCAGGCGGAATGCGATCCGGACAGCGGAATCCACCACCAGGTCTCCTCCGAAGATGATACCCAGCATTCCGCCGATGGTGAAGGCCACATAGCGGCCCAGAGCCCGGGGGTCCGGCCGGGGGTACTGGCCGTCCATGTTTTCCCGGCTGTTGCGGGCAGCCTCGTAGATGTAGTAGAGAAATACTGCAAACAGCAGAAGAAGGATTAGGCCGTCGGAGCGGTCCAGCAGGCTCTGGCCGGCGGAATTCAGCCGGGTGTCGCTGGCAAGAATCAGGAAAGCCAGGGAAGCCAGCAGGGCAAAAGGGATCTCCTTGCGGATGGTTTGCCGCTCCACCTTCAGGGGTGCCAGCAGAGAGGCCACCCCGATGATCAGGGTTATGTTTACGATGTTGCTTCCCACCACGTTGCCCACGGCGATGTCACCGCTGCCATAGAGGGCAGCGGAAATGCTGACGGCTGCCTCCGGGGCGCTGGTTCCGAAAGCAACAATGGTAAGACCGATCAGGATGGGAGGAATCCGCATCAGGGCAGCCAGTTCAGAGGCCCCTTCCACGAAGAAGTCGGCGCCCTTGATCAGAAGCACAAAGCCAATTATGAGAAGTATGTAGTCCATAGGAATATCCGTCACTTTCTATACGGTGGTATTGCAGCCATATCCGTCTGTCAGTATGATACCGTTGACAGCAAAAGATGTCGAGAAAAACCTCTCCGGAGCACCCTGGGGAGGAGTCGGGAGGATCGTTATGGGTTCAGTGAACAATGCCCTGCTGATGCTGGCCTATCTCAGTACCGGAAGGCAGTACACCATCCGGGAACTGGCTGGCCTTTTGGAGGTCAGTGAAAAGTCGGTGCGTCTGTACCGGGAGGCCCTGGACAGCGCAGGAATTTATGTGCAGGAGACCAGAGGCCGGTACGGAGGCTACCGGATTCCCCGGGAGTATTATCA
This sequence comes from Bacillota bacterium, assembly GCA_040773285.1. Taxonomy (GTDB): domain Bacteria; phylum Bacillota; class TC1; order TC1; family UBA5767; genus JAXGWN01. Next base: position 84 of record JAXGWN010000417.1, on the reverse strand, counting down.
GCCGCCGGCGGTGTTCAGTCTCACAGACGGAGAACTGCTGGCCCTGGAGATCCTGGAAGGGGAGCTGACCGGAGCCGGACACGT
>JAXGWN010000416.1:0-1659 GCA_040773285.1 Bacillota bacterium | reverse complement strand
AGGGTCTCATCCGGGACGTCCACTGGAGTGTGCCGGTGGATCTGGTGACCCTGCAGGACGGTTGCCTGCAGGACCTGCTGGTTTCCGGTGACCGCCCCCGGGTGCTGGGGCTTCTGGGCCGGCCGGAACTGGCCCGGGACATTCTTGAATGTGAGGCGCAGGTCCGGCTGATCCGCAGCCCCCATACGGTCCATATCTGTGCCATGGCCATGGGGGAGCAGGTGCTCCTCTACGGGGAAGGAAGCCTGGAAGAGGGTGAGGTGCCTGCCCGGGTGCTGTCAGAGACCGCCCGCCGCTTCATGCAGACCCTCCGGCATTATGCCTCGGAAAATGCCCTGGCCGGGGGCCGTTCCGCCCGGATGCTTTTTGAGGAGATACAGAGCCTAAATTCGGAACTGATCAACACCAGAAGACAGCTGGAGCAGGCCAATGCCCGGCTGAAGATGGCCAACCTGGATCTCAACAACCGCCTGGTGAAGGACGCCCTGACCGGTCTGGTGAGCCGGTATCAGTACCGTTCCGAAATGGAGCTGATGATCCGGGAGCATCCCGGCCGGGCCGGAGTGTTTGCCTTTGTGGATCTGGATGATTTCAAAAGAATAAACGACACCTATGGCCACGGAGCCGGGGATCTGTACCTGCAGGAGGTGGCCAACCGGCTGCGCCTGCTGCCGCTGACCACCCTGATTCCCATGAGGATTGCCGGGGATGAGTTTGGCCTGTTTACCATGGATCCGGACGTGACACAGGAGCCGGGTCTTCTGTGGGAAAAACTGGACCACGAGATCCGGAGGAATCCGGTTCAGCTGGAGGAGGCGGAGGAATCCATCGGGATCAGTGTGGGGATGGCCCTGTATGGGATCCACACCAGGGATATTTTTGAACTGATCGAATACGCTGACTACGCCATGTACCAGGCCAAACGGGCCGGCAAGGGGGGCTGGCGGCTCTTTGATCCGGAGCACTACCGGCTGGAGAAACTGAAGCCCTCCACCGGAAAGGGGCACCAGTGAGGGAGCAGCTGCGGCTGCTGACCCGCAGCGCCCTGGCTCTGGGGCTGATTCTTCTGAGCATCAGTGTTTTCCGGGGGCCCCTGAATCTTCTGAACGGGATATTGGTGCCCCTGATTCTGTCTCTGCTGACGGTGGGCCTGTCCCCGGGAAGACGGGTGGCCCTTACCCTGGCCGTTGTATTGCCGGCTCTTTTGTGGCAGCCGGTGCAACTGTTTTTTCTGCTGGTGTACCTGATCATGGGATGGCGGCTCTCCGGGCTGCTGGAGGAAACCGGCCGGACGGGAACCCTGGTCCGCCTGGTGCCCCTTACGGCAGCCGGCTTTTTTCTGGCCCTCTGGGCCACGGACCGGGTGTTTATGACCCGGTCCCTGGAGGTGCTGTGGCGGATTGCCGGGGAAAACAGTTTCCGCCTTGCTCTGGTGATCGGGCTGGAGGCCCTGGTGGCCTCAGCCGTCCTTATGTTTTTGTACCGGGGGATCCGTGCCCGCCTCAGTAAAGGAGGATTCCGGTGATCCGAAAAATTATTCTGTCTGTTCTTACCATTTTTCTTTTCTTCCCACCGTCTCCCGCCTGGGCTGCCCCAGGCCAGGCGGAGCGGATCCGGGACACCGGGGAACTGACTTTAAGTCAGTCCGACCGGGAGTTT
>JAXGWN010000415.1:0-1665 GCA_040773285.1 Bacillota bacterium | reverse complement strand
GCCGGACCTGACCAAAGCCTGGGAGGACTTTCTGGAGTCCGGCCATACCCGGATGTCTCCGGAGGAAACAGACGGCAAATATTATATCCGCCTGTCCGGATTCACCCACGCCGGCCTGGACTGGGTGGTGATTTCCGCCGTGCCGGCTTCCCTTTATGCAGCGGCAGTCCGGGAAAATATGGGGGTCGCCCTTCTGATTGTACTGGTCACCCTGCTGGCCGCCCTGGGAGTCTATCGGTATCTTTCCGGACGGATTCTCGGGCCGGTCAATGAACTGGTGGAGGCAGCCGGCGATTTTTCGGCCGGAGATTTCTCCCGCCGGGTGATGGTGCACAGACAGGATGAATTTGGTGTTCTGGCCGGAGCATTCAACCGGATGGCCCGGACCACCGACCAGCTGGTTTTCCGGCTGGAGGAACGGGTCCGGGAGAGGACTCTGGAACTGGAAGAGGCCAACCGGCAGCTGGACCGCAGCCGGGAGGAACTGCGCACTCTGCTGGACTCCACAGCCGAGGGAATCTATGGGATGGACCTGGAGGGGCGCTGTACCCTGATCAACGCCAGCGGTCTCACCATGCTGGGCTTTGAACAGGAGGAGGACCTGCTGGGGAAAAACATCCACCAGCTGATCCATCATTCTCACCAGGATGGCACTCCCATGCCCCAGGAAAAGTGCCCCATCTGCATCTCGCTTAAGGACAGCCGGGGAGTGCACCGGGAGGACGAGGTTTTCTGGAAGGCAGACGGAACCCCCTTTGAGGTGGAGTACTATTCCTATCCTCAATATCAGGACGGCCAGCTGATCGGGGCTGTGGTCACCTTCCTGGACAACAGCCAGAGACGGTCCCAGCAGGAGCATATCCGCTGGCTAAGCTATCACGATGCCCTGACCGGTCTTTACAACCGGCTCTACTTCCAGGAACAGATGGAGGCTCTCGACAGGCCGGAGAATCTGCCCCTGGGAATCCTGTTTGCCGATGTCAACGGTCTGAAACTGACCAACGATATTTTCGGCCACCGGGCCGGGGACGAACTGCTGAAAAAGGCGGCCGGGATTTTCCGGGAACTATGCCGTCCTGAGGATGTGGTGGCCCGGATGGGTGGAGACGAATTTGCCGTGATCCTTCCTGGAATGGGTCAGTTGCAGTTGGAGCGGCTGGTGGCTGATCTCCGCAGCCGTCTGCAGGGAGAAACGCTGGGGGCCATCCGGGTCAGCATGTCCCTGGGTTTTGAGGTAAAAACCACGCCCTGGATTCCGGTGGAGAGGATTCTGGAAAACGCCGAGGACCGGATGTACCGGGAGAAAACCATCCGGCGGCGGGATGTTACCGGCAATCTGGTGGATACCATTGTGGACACCCTGCACCGCAGGGTGCCGGAGGAAAAACTCCATGCGGAAGCGGTCCGTGATCTGTGCCGCCGTATGGGTAAGGCCCTGGGCATGACCGATCCCGAAATCCGCCGGCTCTCCGATGCCGCCTATCTTCATGATATCGGAAAGGTGGTTCTGGAGGACCCTGTACTGGGGAAATCCGGTGCCCTCACGGACGGGGAATGGACCGATATGCAGCAGCATCCCCTGGTGGGGTACCGGATTCTTACCCAGACCCAGGACTCTCCGGATCTGGCGGAACCGGTGCTGAGTCACCACGAGAACTGGGACGG
>JAXGWN010000414.1:0-1680 GCA_040773285.1 Bacillota bacterium | reverse complement strand
CAGCTGGCCGGGGAGGATCCCAGGGTCTGCGCCATTACGGCAGCCATGGCCCGGGGTACAGGACTGGAGGCTTTCCGGCAGAAATACCCGGAGCGGTTTTTTGATGTGGGGATTGCCGAGCAGCATGCGGTCACTCTGGCCGCCGGACTTTCCGCCGGGGGAATGGTACCGGTGGTGGCCATCTATGCCACCTTTATGCAGCGGGCGGCGGATCAGCTGATCCATGACGTATGCATGCAGAATCTGCCGGTGGTCTTCTGTGTGGACCGGGCCGGTCTGGTGGGGGCCGACGGGGAAACCCACCAGGGGATTTTTGATCTGGGAATGTTCCGGGGCATTCCAAACCTGGAAATCCTTATGCCCTCCGATGAGACCTCCCTGCGGGAAATGCTGGTTTATGCCCTGAACCGGGGCGGCCCGGTGATGATCCGCTATCCCCGGGATTACATTGAGGATACCATCGGGGAGATCCGTCAGCGGATGGGGAGCCTTACCCTGCTCCGGGAAGGGGCGGATGTCTGTCTGCTGGGAGCCGGCAATGGTCTGAACCGCTGTCTGGAGGCGGCTGCACTTCTCAAAGAGCAGGGGCTGGAGGCCCGGGTGGCAGATCTGGGGATGGTGTCCCCGCCGGACCGGGAGAGCCTCCGGGAGCTGGCCCGCCGGTATCCGGTTCTGTATGTGGTGGAGGAAAATGCCAGCACCGGAGGGGTGGGCACCGCGGTGATGGAGGCAGTGGACTGCCTGTGCCGGGTGGTCAGAATCAGTCTGCCGGACCGCTTTATTGAGCACGGAAGCCAGAAGGAACTGAGAAACCGCTACGGGCTGGATGCCAGAAGCATTTCCGGCCGGGTGATCCGGGATCAGGGGAACATGTCCACCGGATCCCCCAGATAGCGGGGGGCCGGCCGGAGAAGTTCCGCATAAAAGAAGGCTTTGACCCGGGCCAGGGACTCCCGGATCAGGTATCCCGGGGTTGCAGGCAGGTACCGGTCGCAGGGAACACCCTGAACCTGCAGCCCCAGGCTGTCCGCCTGATACAGGGCCCGGTACAGATGGTATTTCTGGGTCACCACGATGAGAGAGTCCAGCAGAAAAACATCCCGGGCCCGGTACATGGTGCTCCAGGTGTCAAAGCCGGCATGGTCCATGTATACAGCCTCCTCCGGGATTCCGGACTCCAGGAGGTAGTTCTTCATCACCTGCACCTCATTGTAGTTGTGCCGGGAATTGTCTCCGCTGACCAGGATCCGGGGTGAAGCCCCCTGCCGGTACAGTCCGGCGGCCGTGTCCAGCCGGTCCCGGAGCATGGGGGAGGGCCGGTCACCCCGGATTCCCGCTCCCGGCACCACAATGGCCGGGGCAGGCTGGACGCCCTGCTCCGTGGTGAAAAACCGGTCTCCCATGAGGCAGACATAGAAATTGATGATCCCCACGGCCAGCAGGGCCAGAATGGGGACAAGAAGAAGGATGGCGGAGAGTTTCCGCAGGGATTTCAGAGAATTCATAGCACTACTCCTTTAGTCATCTTCCGATATCATAGCACGGGCGGCCGCCGGAATGAAGCCGGGTGCCCGGAAAGGAGAAACCATGTCCAGGGAAAGAATCGACACGTTACTGACTGACCGGGGCTATTTTGACAGCCGCCAGAAGGCCCGGGGAGCCATTATGGCGGGCCGGGTG
>JAXGWN010000413.1:0-1688 GCA_040773285.1 Bacillota bacterium | reverse complement strand
TTTCGCCACCAGCTTCGGTTACATGGACTTCATGCTGAACGTGGCCGAGAAGTATCCGGACAAAGTGTTCTACCACTGCTCCGGCTACAAGACTGCCGACAACATGAGCAACTACTTCGGCCGGATCTATCAGGCCAGATATCTCACCGGTCTGGTGGCCGGCGCCATGACCCAGAACGGACAGATCGGTTATGTGGGAGCGCATCCGATTCCTGAAGTGGTACGGGGAATCAACGCCTTCACCATCGGGGTCCGGGAAGCCAATCCCAATGCCGTGGTGAAAGTGGTCTGGACCAACACCTGGTATGACCCTGCCAAGGAAAAAGACGCTGCCCAGGGTCTTCTGGATGCCGGTGTGGACGTAATCGCCCAGCACCAGGATACACCGGGCCCGCAGCAGGCTGCCGAGGAAGCCGGCAAGTACGCCATCGGCTACAACACCGACATGCGTTCCTTCGCACCGGAGGCCAACCTGACCTCCGCTGTATGGGACTGGGGTCCCTACTATGTGGAAGCCGTCAAGGCAGTGGTTGACGGAACCTACACCAGCGGCTCCTACTGGGGCGGCCTGGAAGACGGTATCGTGGACATCGCTCCTCTGAGCGACGAGGTTCCTGCTGAGGTTGCTGAGATGGTTGAAGCCAAGAAACAGGAAATGATCAACGGGGAATGGGACGTTTTCTGGGGCCCCATCAAGGATCAGAGCGGCACCGTGGTGGTTCCGGAAGGATCCAAAATGGAAGACGGAGAGCTTCTTTCCTTCGACTGGTTCGTGGAAGGTGTTGAAGGGGTAATCCCCGAATAGGGATTCTTCGGAAAAATGGATGAATGAATGGGAGGCTGGCTTTGCCAGCCTCCTGTATAGAGGGGAGAAGACTATGTCTGAGATTGCGGTTAAAATGACGGATATCCGTAAGACATTTCCCGGGGTAGTGGCCAACGATGAGGTGAATCTGGAGATTCACCGGGGGGAAATTCATGCCCTGCTGGGAGAAAACGGAGCCGGAAAAAGTACCCTGATGAATATCCTCACCGGGCTTTATAAGCAGGATAAGGGGGATATCCATATCAACGGGGAACTGATGGATTTCCGTTCACCCAAGGATGCCATCGGCGCGGGAGTGGGCATGGTACACCAGAACGTCCGTCTGGTGAAGCCGTTTACGGTTACGGAAAATGTGATGCTGGGAGAGAAGGGAAAGCGGATTCTTGATACCACCGCCACGGAGAAAAAGATCCGGGAGATTTCCACCAGATTCGGCCTGGAGGTTCATCCGGAGGCCAAAATATGGCAACTGTCCGTGGGGGAACAGCAGCGGGTGGAAATCGTTAAAATGCTCTACAAAGGGGCGGATATTCTGATTCTCGATGAGCCCACGGCGGTACTGACCCCCCAGGAGGTAAACGATCTGTTCACCATTCTCCGGGAGATTGCCCGCCAGGGGAAGGCGATCGTATTTATTACCCACAAGATGCACGAAGTGATGGATTTTGCTGACCGGATCACCGTTCTGCGGGGCGGACGCAGCATTAATACTCTGATGCGCACGGAAACGGATTCCGATGAATTGGCCAACCTGATGGTGGGCAGGGAGTTGAAAAGCGGAAGAAAGAATCTGGAAAACACTGCAGGAGAAACCGCTCTTTCCATTAAGAACGTGTCTGCATTAAACGATAAAGGTCTGCCT
>JAXGWN010000412.1:0-1724 GCA_040773285.1 Bacillota bacterium | reverse complement strand
TTTTTCCTCCGGCGCGTTGTCAATCTGATCGTAGGCTCTGACCTCTGCACCGCCGGCAGTAGCCAGGGTGGAGGTGATGGCAGCCGTCAGGGTGGTCTTGCCGTGGTCAACGTGTCCGATGGTTCCGATGTTCACGTGCGGCTTTGTTCTTTCAAACTTCTGCTTACCCATGGTATTTTCATCCTCCTTCGAACGGGGCATTCCCATTTCGTCTCAATTACGTATATAATACTGTCTTTTCTCCTGCCTTGTCAATCATATCGGCAAACCGGAATCCGGCGCTCAGCGCCGGATTCCATTTTACTATCTGGACTTCAGTCCTTCCAGTATCTTCTCTTTGGTAACCGGAAGGCTGGTCACCCGCACGCCCACCGCATTGTAGATTGCATTTACAATGGCGGGAGCCATGGGGTTCACAGGCAGTTCTCCCATGCCTTTGGCACCGAAGGGACCTTCCCCTATGGGTTTTTCCACAAATATTGCCTCGATTTCCGGAGCATCGGTTATTTTGGGTACTCCGCAGCGGCTCAGATTGTCTGTGACAGGACGTCCCTGGTCCGTGATGAATTTCTCGCTGATCCCGTATCCGACACCCATCATGGCGCCACCTTCAATCTGTCCCAGTGCCATCTGTGGATTGATGGCCCGGCCCAGGTCGTGGGCAGAGATCACTTTCAGCACCCGGTAATCCCCTGTCTCTTCGTCCACTTCCACAATAGCCCCGCCACTGCCATAGCAATATGCATTGTGAATCTTATAATCGTCGGGATCATCCCCTTCTGCAGGCAGGTTGTTTGCCGGCAGGGGAACCGTCTTCGAAGTGGCATACTCGAATTCCGCTTTTATGCTGACTCCCTCTGCCGCAGCCTTCTCAAAGATCTCTTTCCAACTGATCATACGGCCGGTCAGGTCGTCCTCCACTCCGGCCATCTTGAATTTCATGTGGGCCTTTTCCAGACCGTAGTGATTCTTAATGAAGGATTTCAGTTGCAGGTAGAAATCCTCACCGGCTTTTTTCACAGCGTTCCCGGTAATGAAAGTCTGACGGGATGCCGTGGTCTCCTCTCCATCCGGACAGGTTCCGGTATCGTTGGATACCACCCGGATGGCATCAAAGGGAATCCCTGATGCTTCCATTAGGATCTGGGCCATTACTGTGGCAGGGCCCTGACCCATTTCTGCAGCCCCCTGGTAAAGAACCACCCCGTCGGACTCCAGAGCCACAATCGCTCCGGCGGCATCCTTCATGCCGGTTCCAAGGCCCACATTTTTATAGGCGCAGGCCACACCAAAACCGATCTTCTTACCGGGACCGGAGGGGACATATTTCCCTTTTTCCTGCTCCAGTGCCTCCCGGACCGCCTCCAGAGTTTCAATTAGAGCGGTATCCTCTCCCACAGTCTGTCCGGTAATGGTCTGCCAGCCCGGCCGCAGAGCATTTTTCAGCCGGAATTCCACCGGATCCATTCCCAGTTTCTCCGCCAGCATATCCATCATCACCTCAGCAGCAAAAGCCACCTGGGTACTTCCAAATCCCCTGAAAGCTCCTCCAGGAGGATTGTTGGTATAATACCCCGTGGAGTTGGTGCGGACATGGGGGATGCTGTAGGGCCCTGCTGTCACCACTCCGGTCCGGAACACCACCGGAGCTCCCAGGGAATCGTAGGCTCCGGTATCCACCAGAACATCTGCCTCAAAAGCAATCAGTTTGCCGTCCCTGGTGT
>JAXGWN010000411.1:0-1727 GCA_040773285.1 Bacillota bacterium | reverse complement strand
ATCGGCTAAAGTGGGGGTCTATACGTCGGATTCTCTCTTCCGCAAATAAGCAACCGAGAAAACAGTATTAAGTATAAGGTAAGTCGCTTGCTAGAAGGTGTACCCCCCCGGGATGAGCCATCCCGGGGGGGTACACTGCCGTTGAGATCCCTGCAGGTGTTTAGACCGTGAGGGATTCTTTGGTTACACAATGGAAATCCCAGGTTTTAATTTTCTGGCCTGGAGGTACGATCTGGAAATTGTCATCCCACTGACATTGCACAAGTTTTCGTAAAACATCGACGGTCCCTGTCATGCTGCTGGCCTGTAAATCAAAGAATTCGGCCTGTGACTGAATTTCCTGAAATAACGCCTCCGGGTCGAATGCACCTGTTTCCACCATTTCAAACTTCCTGTAGTTTTTAAAAATATACTTGGTATAGCGCAGTGCTTTCTCGGAACCCAGCCGCAATTCCACACTTTCGTAAAATGTCTTTTTAGGGTTAAAATATTTCATCATACCCTGGGTTAAAAATAATGCACCAGTGTCAGTACTTAATTTGGACCGGTATCGATCATCCGAACCCAATAACATTGCCACACAATCATGATACTGAGGAAGAACCAAAGTGGCCCTGTTGCTGGACAAACCAATCAGCCCGTTCCCACAAAGGGCATATCCAAGCAGAATGAAGTCCACATTTTCAATCTGATTGATAGTTTTCTGAACATACTCCTTCAGCCTGTCCGGATAACTGTGGAGACCCGCTTCTGTGTATATCACAGGCAAATTAATAGTCTCGTCCTTCAACACAAAGTTCAGTTCATCTTCTATCGTCTGACAGGCAATAATTAAAGCTTTCACTTACATCCCTCCGGACTCGTCCTAAAATATTTCCTCGTAAATAATGTGAAGAAAGATTACCCCGTATGCACTGCTGCGGTAAATCATTCAATTTCTCGTTCTGAACCATGTACGTACGACTGATGCTGAGAGAGCGAATTGTGCTCTCAATAGTGATGTTATCACATAATTGTCCCGCTGGAATATCGTGAACGGGGATTTGGACGCCTTCTGCGAAATCGATGCCGGATTCAACAAGCCAAGACCGCTGCCAAGTTATCAGACCAGGGGGGGGATCTTGTGACTAAAAAGACGGTGAACCCTGGTGATGTCAGCAGACTGGCGATGCGATTCCATATGACCAGAGAAAAATTGTTCAGTCTAAAGAACCTATCGGGAGAACAGGATGCCTAAATGAAATTTCAGCTCATTGAAAGGGGAAAGCATTTGTTTTGGTGCCGGCATTACATAAAAATGGCTGAAACAAGCCGCAGAACGGCTGGCATCAGGGGATAAAAAAACCTTTATAGTCTTCAGGATTTTCTCAGGTAAAATCCTGAACCGTAATATATCTGGAGAAAACATGCGCAGACTATGCCGGTTCCAGAAAATACCAGACATGAAGACTATTCTTGGGATCTCTCAGTCTGTCCGGGGTTATTCCGGTAATGTTTCGCTGACAGGGCCTATGGATGGTATAATGGATATATATGATATTCAGAAGTGACCTTACTGCGCAAGGTGAGAACGGTCGTGGTAGAGCAGTGCGGAGTGTATCAGATACTTCGTCCAGGCTTCCTGCTCTGGTACTGCCCGGCAGCCTGAGTTATACGATTGTACAGACAGTGTCGTTTGCATGTGCTGTATGGTGCTTTCCGGCGGCAGGTATCGGGGGTGGAGCCTT
>JAXGWN010000410.1:0-1742 GCA_040773285.1 Bacillota bacterium | reverse complement strand
CCCTGAATCTTGTGGGGGCCCGGACTTCCCCGGAAAGTACCGGAGAAGCTGTTGGCTCCACGGCCACGATGCGGACCTCATACCGTTCCTGTTTAAGCACTTCGCCCACGCCCCGGATGGTACCGCCGGTGCCCACGCCAGCCACAAAGATATCCACCTGATTTCCGGTATCCCGCAAAATTTCCCTGGCTGTGGTCTGACGATGGATCTCCGGATTGGCCGGATTGGAAAACTGCTGGGGAACAAAGGATCCCGGTGTTTCGGCTGCAATCTCACCAGCCCGGCGGATGGCCCCCCCCATCCCTTCGGATCCCGGGGTCAGCACCAGTTCCGCTCCCACAGCCTTCAGAAGGCTTCTTCTTTCAACGCTCATGGTATCTGGCATCACCAGAATCAGCCGGTAGCCCCTGGCAGCTGCGGCAAAGGCCAGTCCAATGCCGGTATTCCCGCTGGTGGGCTCCACAATCACGGAGTCCGGCCCCAGTTTCCCTGCCCCCTCAGCAGCCTCCAGCATGGCATTCCCAATCCGGTCCTTCACGCTTCCGGCCGGATTAAAGTACTCCAGTTTGGCGATAAGCCGGGCCTTCAGTCCCAGGGAAGTGTTAAAATTTTTCAGTTCCAGCAGCGGGGTGTTTCCGATCAGTTCCGTAAGGTTTCCTGCAATATGTTTATTCATAATATTTTCCTCCTAGAATTCTCTTAAGTATGGCATCAGGGTTCAGTCCGGCAGAACCGCAACATCGCTCCCCGGCTCCCGGACAGCCCCTCCACTCAATTTTCCAGTACATTGCATTCCCGCCTCCTTAATTCCTAGTATTCATATATGTTTTATGTATTTAATATACCCTGTCCCCTGTAACCTGTCAAGAAAAAAAAGGTCCGCCAGCTGGCAGACCTCATTTTTTTCCGGCAGGGGGTTTTTTATGCCTGTTCTCCCCCGGATTCCTGTATTCCAGATACTTTCTCAGATTTATCAGTCCCAGCAGCGCCATGGCAACCACCAGGACGGCAACCGGCAGAATCAGATCCATAGGCTTCCCCCCTCTTTTCATCCAGTGTATCACCGGATGGTAAAGGTTCTGTGAAGATCCGGTCTTCTTCGTGTAAAAGCGGGCGGGCCACGGACCCAGCCATTGAGCGTCCTGACCAGGAGGAATTAAAAGCCCGGACCCATACGCCTTTCCATCATCAGAAAGTGCCGGGGGCCCAGTGGCTCTCCTCCTGGCAAAACCCACTGAAAAGAATGACTCAGTTCATTGGGGACTGTCTTCCAGAACAGCCCGCACCAGTTCCTCCATGGCCCCGCCGGACAGACAGGAGACGCTCTCCCGGCAGCCACTGACTTTCCGGATGATCATTTTTTCCAGAAAGTTCATCCGGGAAAAGTCGTATTCATACCCTACCATTTTCCGGGCCCTGGCCGCCTCCAGCAGCTGCGGGGGAAAGTTCATGGAAAGTTCCTTCTCCTGTTCTGCCGGATCCGGCTGAGCTCCACACAGAAACAGGGCCGGTCTAATGGACACCAGGCGTTCCAGATTTTCCTCCACAAAACGGATCAGTTCCTTCTGGGTTTTTCCGATGTATACTGATCCTCCCAGGATCAGACGGTCCGCCTCCCAGATTGCCGCCGTATCCCCGTCTTTCAGATTCACCAGTGTGGCTCCTTCCGGCAGCATCCCGGCCAGCCGTTCTGCCACCCTGGCCGCACACTGATGTCTTGTGGTAAAGGCAATTACTGTGTT
>JAXGWN010000409.1:0-1748 GCA_040773285.1 Bacillota bacterium | reverse complement strand
GGAAGGAACCACCCGTTCCCATTCCGAACACGGAAGTTAAGCTTCCCAGCGCTGATGGTACTTGGGCAAAGGCCCCGGGAGAGTAGGACGTTGCCAGAATTTATTTGCGGACACTTCTTTGGAAGTGCCCGCTTTTTTGGTGCATTTATTCATCCTCCGGAGAGAATTCCAGAAGATCCCCAGGCTGACAGTCCAGAGCCCTGCAGAGGCCTTCCAGTGTGTTAAACCGGATGCCCCTGACCTTTCCGTTCTTAAGAAGTGAAAGGTTGACTGGAGAGATGCCGATCTCTTCAGCCAGGCGGTTCGATGCAATTTTTCTGTTGGCCATGACCTGATCAAGTCGTACAATGATAGGCATATCGATGTTCCTTTCCGGTTCACACAATGGAGTCGTTTTCGTTCTGGAGGGTCAGCCCATATTGGAAGATATAGCGGAATACCAGGGTGAGAAAACCTGCGGTGATAGGAATCAGGGGGATGGAAATCCCTGTTTGCACATGCAGTCCGTGCATCTGCTCCACTGAGCGGGACCAGTCCTGAAGAGAAAAAACCACCAGCACTTCCGTGACCATTTGCAGGAATGCCACAACAAAAAACCCTGTTGCCACCCGCTGTACAAACTGAAGACCCCGGATGGAAAATGGACTCTCTCCATCTTTAAGGCCGTGAGCCAGCCGGAGCACTCCCTGCAGAATATACAGGAACAATAAAAACCAGAACATCCCGGCAAGTGTCAGCAATTCTCCGGTATACCAGGGCAAAGGCAATGCCAGGTGGATGGATACTCCGGGAGCTTCCAGTTGCAGGCCGCTGCTTCCACTCCCCGGTGGAAGCACCCCTGATGCCCGGAGAAGGGGAATGAGAGCAATAAACAGAAGGGAAAATCCCCCCAGAATCAGGGATATATTTCGGACAAAAGTGAGAACCCGAATATAGGAAATAAGGGGACTATTCTTGGTATCAGAATGGGGCATAGTGAAACCTCCTTTTTGTAGAGAATATCATATATATGTAAAACATGATATAGTTAATGTAAAACAATAATATAGTTATGTAAAATACAATGTAATGCCTCATATGGGAAGGTTGAATGTTCTGGATGGCAGCAAATCTTTTTACAGATTGCTCTTGACTCCCGGCCGGGAGGATAGTATTATGTTACTTGTGCCGCAGCCGAAAGGCAGGGCACGGACGAACCGGATCTTTGAAAATTGAACAGTGACACAAACGAAACATGCCCGATTCAGTAAAACGAATCGAGAAGAAAAAACTCGTCAAAATCAAAGTTGAGAAACTGATTATTAAAAGAAGTCAGACAGCTCACGGAAAAAGAAGAGACCGCCTTCGGGCGCGATCCTATATTTTACGGAGAGTTTGATCCTGGCTCAGGACGAACGCTGGCGGCGTGCCTAACACATGCAAGTCGAACGGACCGATTTTCCGGAACCTTCGGGGGAAGGGAAAGAAGGTTAGTGGCGGACGGGTGAGTAACACGTGGGCAATCTGCCCTTTAGACTGGGATAACACCGGGAAACCGGTGCTAATACCGGATGAGATCTTTTGGTGGCATCACCGGAAGATGAAAGGAGGCCTCTCGAAGAAGCTCCCGCTAAAGGATGAGCCCGCGGCCCATTAGCTGGTTGGTAGGGTAATGGCCTACCAAGGCGACGATGGGTAGCCGGCCTGAGAGGGTGAACGGCCACACTGGGACTGAGACACGGCCCAGACTCCTACGGGAGGCAGCAGTG
>JAXGWN010000408.1:0-1750 GCA_040773285.1 Bacillota bacterium | reverse complement strand
ATAACGGCTTCCGCCCGGGTGATGTTTTTTCCCGGCTGGAAGCTTCCATCCGGATAACCCACCATCAGGGAGGTGTTGGCTACAGCGCCCACAAAGCCGGCACTCCAGGACGGGATGGAAGCCTTGTCACTGAAACCGGAGACGGCAGCCGCATCCGCAGTCAGGTACGCCACCTTGGTCAGGATGGCCGCAGCCTCCTGCCTGGTGATGTTGGCGCCGGGCTTCATGGTTCCATCCGGATAACCGGAGATGTAACCCGCAGCGGCAGCCACCCGGACCACTCCGGCGAACCAGGCATCCGCCGGCACATCACTGTAACTGATTTCCTTCTCGGTGGAAAAGCCAAAGGCCCGGTTGGTAAAGGCCATAAACTCCGCCCGGGTCACCGGAGCGTTGGGACGGAAGGTTCCGTCGGCATAGCCACCGGCCTTTCCGGCATCCACCCAGGATTCAATTACGGCTTCCGCCCAGTGTCCTTCGACGTCGGACGCAGCCAGGGCTGAGGCCGGAAGCAGAAGGGAGACGAGCATCAGGAAAGCCAGGATCACCGGGATTTCCTTTCTTCTGGTCAGTCTTTGCATTTCAGATTTTTCCTCCTTGTATCTTTCTTATTATTCTCATGCGTTGCGCATGATGAAAGCATTTCCATCCCCCAGGGGGAACTGAGGCCGCTCCGGTGACCGGAACGGCTTATGGACAGTATAACATAACATCCATTAATGTTGTTCAGGTTAATTCGTTTAAATTAAGTTAATTTTCAGACTGGTTTTCATAGTAATACCGGTCGTAGTTGTAGTACCGCTGGTAATAGGCTCCTCCGGACTTCCGGTTGATCTTGGTAAGAATAACCCCCAGGATCCGGGCTCCCACATTCTCCAGGTTGGCTTTGGCATGCCGGGCCATATCGATGTTGGACTGGCCGGAGGCCAGCACCAGAAGGACCCCGTCGGTCAGTTTCCCCACCGAGGCCCCGTCTGCCAGCTGACCGGCCGGTGGGGTGTCAATGATCACCAGATCATAGCTCTGTTTCAGCTGGGTCACCAGATCCGCCATCTTCCGGGAATCCAGAATCTCTGAGTGGTTGGGAGGAAGAAATCCCGCACACAGAAGGTGCAGCCCCGGCAGCTCATTGATCCCCTTCAGGGCACTCTCGTAGGGAATATCGTTTACCAGAATATCCGTTATACCCACATCATTGGGCAGGGAAAAATATCTATGTACTTTCGGTTTTCTCAGGTCCGCCTCCATCAGGAGCACCCGCTTGCCGGCCTGGGCCATGGTGATGGCCAGGTTGGCACAGGTGGTGGATTTTCCCTCCGCCGGCCCCGGACTGGTCACCGAAATGGTCTTCACCTTCTGGTCGATTCCCACATAGTTTATATTGTTCCTGAGAGTCCGGTAGGCCTCCGAGGCCGGAGCCTTGGGGTCCAGAAGACTGATCAGGTTGGGACTCAGCCGGCGGCTGCGCCGGGCTCCTCCCTGGGTTTTAGCGGTTTTTCTTCCGAACAGACCCACCCTGAGCCCCCCTTTCCTCTCCCTCAAATACCGGGATCTCACCCAGGATATTGAGCCCCAGATGGCGCTCCACATCCCGTTCCGACTTAATGGTATGGTTCAGGTATTCCATCAGGAAGATCAGGAAGGTCCCCAGCATCAGGCCCAGGGCCCCGGCAATGGCCAGGTTCATCTTCCGGTTGGGGCGTACCGCCCCCACCGGGGTCTCCGCCAGATCGATGATCTGGACGTTCTT
>JAXGWN010000407.1:0-1758 GCA_040773285.1 Bacillota bacterium | reverse complement strand
TCCCAGCCGTGGCCGGTCACGGAAAAACCCAGGAGATTTTCTGCCATGATCAGGTGTTCCGGAGGTCCGGAAAGGGCAACCGTCAGCGCCGGCCGGTCCGGGGCGTCATACCGGTTGCAGGCCGCAAACCGGGCCCCGGAAATCTCCCGGATGGTCTCCGTAAGCCCGTTCCAGGGCATTACAGAACCGGAATGGTCCGCATGGATTCTGGCCCACTCCAATATTTTCAGAAGTGCCGCCTCCCGGCGTACATACCCCTGTTCTTCGTCTGTGACGGTTCTTTCCGGCCCTGTGACCGGATCCGGTCTATTCTTATTATTCATCCTTATCCTGACTTACCGCTGGCCATACCGATCCTGCCACACCCGCTCCGGCATCCAGCGGTCCACCGGATCCGGCGGGGACTGTGGCCAGCCCAGGGACACCACACTGAAGGGGGCCAGTTCCTCCGGAACATGAAGAATCCTCCGCAGGGCCTCAACCCGGCCATCGTCCGGCCAGATTCCCAGCCATACTGCTCCCAGATCCTGGGCGGCTGCCGCCAGCAGCAGACTTTCTGTAGCCGCGCTCATATCCTGAACGCTCCAGGGGGAAAACTGAAGACCCCGGCTCCTCATCAGCAGCACGATGGCCACCGGTGCCCCCTTAAGCATCCGGGCATAGGGGCTGGCTTCCGCCATTTCCTCCAGCGTGGTCCGGTCCCGGACCACCAGAAATTCCCAGGGCTGCTGGTTTCCCGCCGAAGGAGCCTGCATGGCCGCCCTCAGCAGGGATTCCACTACCGCTTCCGGTACCGGCAGGTCTGCATAGGTTCTTACGCTTCGCCTTTTATAGATTGCCTCCAAAGAATCCTCCCCTCACCGGCTGTTCCGTCTGGCCCTCAGTTCCGGCCCTGTCAGCCCGTCCACATACAGATTCAACAGTTCATCCTCTGCCGCACAACTCTGCTGGTAATACCAGTCCCTCACCTTCTGAATGATCTCCTCATCGGTACCCTCCGGCACCTCCGGATACACCGCCCGCAGCTTATGGCTGGTCTTATCCCGAAGTCCCACCATTTCCGCACCGGCCAGATTTCTCATTTTGCCACTCCTTTCCGCTCTTCCTTCTGTTTGTCACCGCCGGGAACTGTCCGTCGGATAATTCCCACCGGTTCTGTATGCACTCAGAATACGATACCTGCAGCATTCTGGCAAGATGCCCCGGAAATTTCCATATAAAAATGCCACAACCTGTTTCCAGGCTGCGGCGGAAAGAGAAAAAAACGGGATTTGCATAGGGGTCCCCGGTGCCTTACGCATGCGGAAGCATCCAGGGAAGTATGAGTACGAAGCCGGCCGGCAGCCGCTCCATGCACACAGTATGAGGGCACACCGTAAGGATTCTGTTAAGGCGGCACTGCCTTTAAGTTAATCTTCCTCTTCCACCAGGGGGACGAAACGGACCAGGTCCAGTTCTTCCCGGAGGAGTTCACCGGAGGGACTGCGGATCAGACGGATCAGCTGCTGAAGCCCGGGAGAGCCCACCGGTATCAGAAGAATCCCTCCGGGTCCCAGCTGCTCTGTAAGAGCGGCTGGAATCTCCCGGGCCGCTGCGGTCACCAGGATCCGGTCGAAGGGGGCCTCCTGCGGCCATCCCCGGCTTCCATCCCCCAGCCGGAAGGAGATGTTTCCGTAGCCCATCTTCATAAGCCTGGTTCTGGCCCGGCTGTACAGGGGCTCCACCCGCTCCACCGTATACACCTGGCCACAGACCAGG
>JAXGWN010000406.1:0-1759 GCA_040773285.1 Bacillota bacterium | reverse complement strand
GGGAGATTACGGCCACCTCCGTGGTTCCTCCCCCGATATCCACGATCATATTTCCGGTGGGCTCCTCCACCGGCATTCCGGTCTCGTCCCGGATCAGCTTATCCAGGCCATAAAGCATGGCGCCGCCGCCGGCCAGAACGATTCCTTTGTCCATAATGTCCGCAGAAAGTTCCGGAGGAGTATGCTCCAGACAGTAGCGGATGCCTTCCATAATCCGGCCCACCGGCTCCCTCATGGCCTCCTGCAGGTCCGCTCCGCTGACCTCAATGGTCTTGGGAAGCCCCTCCACCAGATCCCGGCCACGGATGGGATACATGGAATTTTTCCTCTCCTGGTCCTCCGGTGCATCGGTAAAATAGGCGCTTCCATAACTGATCTTAATGTCCTCAGCAGAACGGTCTCCGATCATCAGATTCTATTTGCGTTTCAGGTAACTGATGATGTGGGAATCCATTTCGTCACCGCCAACCCGGATGGATTTGTCCGTGACGATTCCTCCCAGGGAGATTACGGCCACCTCCGTGGTTCCTCCCCCGATATCCACGATCATATTTCCGGTGGGCTCCTCCACCGGCATTCCTGCCCCGATGGCCGCTGCCATGGGCTCACTGAGCAACTGCACATCCTTGGCTCCAGCCTGCAGGGCAGCATCCTTGACAGCCCGCTCCTCCACCGCAGTCACCCCGGTGGGCACACCAATCACGATGGCCGGTTTGATCAGACTGAACCGGTGGCTGGCCTTGGTGATAAAGTACCGCAGCATGGCCTGGGCCACGTCAAAATCCGCGATGACCCCGTCCTTCATGGGCCGGATGGCAATAATATTTTCCGGCGTCCGGCCGATCATCCTTTTGGCCTCATTCCCCACCGCCAGAATCTCCTTGGTGCTTTTCTGTATTGCCACCACCGAGGGTTCCTGCATAACAATGCCTTCCCCCCGGATATATACCAGTATATTTGCTGTTCCCAGGTCGATCCCCAGGTCTTTTGCCTTGAACATGGATGTTACCCCCCGTTATTCTGAACTTTTCATTCCTATTCATTCTATCTGAAAATCATCCGGTTGCAAACAGGACCCGGGGGATCCGCCGGAAAAAAACTGATCAGATCAGGTCCTCCTCCCGGAAACTGAGATACCTGTCCCGGCCGATGATCAGATGGTCCATCACCTCAATCCCCATAATCCTTCCGTCCTCCACCAGACGGGTTGTCACCTGCAGATCCTCCGGGCTGGGGGTCACTTCCCCGCTGGGATGGTTATGGACCAGAATCACCCCGGCGGCACAGTGCCGGATGGCTTCCCGGAACAGTTCCCTGGGATGCACGATGGAGGAGTTGAGACTCCCCACCGATATGGTCTCCACCGCCAGTACATGGTTCTTGGTATCCAGAATAATGATCCGGAAGTTTTCCTTTTTCAGGTGACGCATATCTTCCATCACCACCTGGGCAGCATCCTGGGGAGACCGGATCATGGTATAATCCGGTATTTTTTCCCGGTTCAGCCGGCTTCCCAGTTCCAGGGCACACAACAGAGTCAGGGCTTTCACCTGCCCCATGCCGGGATACTGACACAGTTCCCGGACTCCCTGTTCCCGCAGCCGGTTGAGTCCTCCGGTTTCCGCCAGAATCCGGCTGGCCAGTTCCAGGGAATTCATGGAACTGTTTCCTGTACGCAGAAGAATCGCCAGAAGTTCCATATTGCTCAGGGACTGTATTCCGTCCCTCATGGCCCGCTCCCGGGGCTGAATTTCCCGGG
>JAXGWN010000405.1:0-1767 GCA_040773285.1 Bacillota bacterium | reverse complement strand
CATGGCGGAGGCCATTGCCCGGCATCTTGATGCGCAGGCCGGAGGGAATCTGGTATTTGGTTCCGCGGGGATTGCTGCCCGGGACGGGATGCCGGCCAGCCCGGGGGCCAGAAGAGCCATGGAGAGGAGCGGGATTTCCCTGGAATATCACCGGGCCCGGCAGCTGAGTGCCGCTCACATGGCCCGGGCCGCCCTGGTGCTTACCATGAGCGAAGGGCACCGGGACTGGATTGTCAGCCGGTTTCCCCACTGGGCGGATAAGACCCGGACCCTGGGGGAGTATGCCGGGGCCCACGGACGGGACGTGCCGGACCCCTTTGGAGGGGATGACGAAGTGTATGAACAGTGTGCCGGGGAGATCCGGCAGCTGGTGGAAAAGATATTGTTGAGGATCAGGGAGGAGAACAGACTATGAAGATTGCCTTGGGATCGGATCATGCCGGTGTGGGCCTGAAAAAAGAAGTGATGCTGTATCTGGAGAGTCACAGTTACGTGTATGAGGATTTTGGCACCTACCGGGCCGATGAATCGGTGGATTACCCCCTGTATGCCCGGGAGGTGGCCAGAAAAGTGGCCTCCGGTGAATACGATCTGGGGATCCTGATCTGCGGGACCGGCATTGGCATCAGCATTGCTGCCAATAAGGTGCCGGGCGTCCGCTGCGCCCTGTGCCATGACACCTTCAGTGCCAAAGCGGCCCGGGAACACAACAACGCCAACATTCTGGCCATGGGGGAACGGGTTATCGGCCGGGGACTGGCCATGGAGGTGGTGGATGCCTTCCTGGGACAGCAGTTTGCCGGAGGCCGTCATACCCGCCGGGTAGACCAGATAGGAGACATTGAAAAGGAGTACAGCCGGGATGAGAGATAACGTCACCATACTGAATCATCCCCTGATCCGCCATAAGATCACCTATCTCAGGGATGTTTCCACCGATACCAAAAGTTTCCGGGAACTGGCCAGTGAGATTGCCATGCTGATGGCCTATGAGGCCACCCACGACCTGGCCCTGGAGCCGGTGGAGGTGACCACCCCCCTGGAGACCTGCAAAGGGGAGAGGATTGCCGGCAAGGGACCGGTTCTGGTGCCCATTCTCCGGGCCGGCCTGGGAATGGTGGACGGGATTCTGAAACTGCTGCCCCGGGTGGCGGTGGGCCATATCGGCCTGTACCGGGACGAAAAGACCCTGATGCCGGTGGAATACTACGTAAAACTGCCGGACGATATTGCGGACCGGCCGGTTCTTCTGATTGACCCCATGCTGGCCACCGGAGGCTCTGCCTCCCTGGCCCTTACCTACCTGAAAAGCAAAGGGGTCAGGAACCTGACCTTCCTTTGCCTGATCGCTGCCCCGGAAGGCATTCAGCTGCTGGATGAGGAGCATCCGGACATCCCGGTGTACGCCGGGGTGCTGGACCGCAGCCTCAATGAGCAGGGCTACATCCTGCCGGGTCTGGGAGATGCCGGGGACCGTCTTTTCGGCACCGACTGATTTTTTCTGTTCATAAAGAATTAACTTGAAGTTTCCCCTGAGCGGGACTACGATGAGAGAGGTTTCGGAATGCGCAAAAGCTGGGACGAATACTTCATGGACATTGCCTTCCAGGTGAAGGAACGGAGCACCTGCCCCCGGCTCCACGTGGGGGCCGTGGTGGTCAAGGACAAACGGATCAAGGGGACCGGATACAACGGACGCCCCCCGGGATTTCCCCACTGCGAAGAGGTGGGCTGCCTGATGATCGACGGGCACTGCAAACGGACCAT
>JAXGWN010000404.1:0-1775 GCA_040773285.1 Bacillota bacterium | reverse complement strand
TATCTGCGGGTCAGATTTTTCAGTTCATTCTGGGACAGCTGGGTGGGATCCACCTGAACGCCGCCTTTTGCACCACCGTAGGGGATGTTGACCACGGCACACTTCAGGCTCATCCAGGCTGCCAGAGCCTTCACCTCATCCATGTTCACATCCTGGTGGAACCGGATTCCCCCTTTGCAGGGACCCCTCAGGCTGGAATGCTGCACCCTGAAACCTTCGAAGACCTTTACGGTTCCATCGTCCATCTGGATGGGAATGGAAACCTTCAGTTCCCGCTCGGGATACCGGAGAAAATTGTAGTCACTCTCGTCGATTTCCAGAATGGAAGCCGCATGGTCCAGGGTGGCCAGCATCTGTTGGTACGGATTGTATTCCTTCATTAAAATTTCCCTCCTCGAAAAGAAACTCCGCTCGCGATAATCATAAGACAGGCAAGACATAAAGTCCAGCAGTTTGCCGGAAATTTTCTGTTTTTAATTAAAAAATCTCCTATAAAATTAAGCCTGATTAAACCCCGGAAATCTTTTCCACCCGCCCGGTCATTTCCCCCCGGAAAAAAGAAGGATTTTCCCCTGGGATATTTAATTATTCTACTTAAGCGCTGAATCAGGGTTGCTGTTTTGAACCCATACCCAAGGAGGATTTACATGAAAGTCTATCAGTCGGAAAAACTAAGAAATGTAGGACTCGTTTCCCATGGCGGGGCGGGTAAGACCTCTCTGGCGGAAGCACTTCTCTACAATGTGGAGATGACCAAGCGTCTGGGTAAGGTGGACGAAGGTACCACGGTGCTGGATTATCTGCCGGAAGAGGAAAAACGCAAAATGAGCGTGTTCATGTCCCTGGCTCCCATCGAGTGGCGGGACCATAAGGTGAACCTGATCGACACTCCGGGATATGCGGACTTCATCAGCGAGGTTCTGTGTGTGCTCCGGGCGGTGGATTCCCTGGTGGTCACGGTATGTGCGGTATCCGGCGTCGGGGTACAGACGGAACTGATCTGGGAGCATGCGGACAGGTACAATCTCCCCCGGCTGGTATACATCAATAAGATGGACCGGGAGAATGCCGACTTCTACCGGACCCTGGGAGATCTCCGGCACAAGTTCCCTGAGAAACGGCTGATTCCCCTGCAGTTCCCCATCGGGGCTGCCGACAGTTTTGTGGGAATGGTGGATCTTCTGACCCTGAATGCGGTGAAATGGGATCCCGGCACCCACAACTGGACGGAATTTGAGATTCCTGCGGAATATCAGGAATCCATTAAGAACCACCGGGTGGAGATGGTGGAGGCAGCAGCCGAGGCCGACGATGAACTGCTGATGCGCTATCTGGACGGTGAGGAACTGGAAACAGAAGAAATCCTGGCCGGTCTGCAGAAGGCCACCAAAAATGGAGACGTGATCCCTGTTCTCTGCGGATCCGCCGCCCTGAATATCGGTACCATGCCGGCGCTGGAAAAGATCATTGATTATCTGCCTTCACCGGTGGAATCCAGGAAAACCACTTCCGGCGAATACGGCAGTGCCTCAGATCCCTTTGCCGGTATTGTATTCAAAACCATAGCCGACAATTTCATTGGAAAACTGTCCTTTATGAGAATCGTATCCGGTACCCTGAAGCCGGATTCCCTGGTTTACAATACCCAGAAGGAGACCGACGAAAAAATTGCCCGGATCTTTACCGCCCTGGGCAAGGAAACCAGGGAAGTATCGGAAGCCCAGGCCGGTGATATCGTGGTGCTGACCAAGCTGGCCTCCACCCTCACCGGAGAC
>JAXGWN010000403.1:0-1779 GCA_040773285.1 Bacillota bacterium | reverse complement strand
GACCGTGATAGGGGTCCTGACCAAGGATAACAACCCGGACATCCTGATAGGCGGTGAACCTCAGAGAGTTGAAGATGTCATGCATGTCCGGATAGACCGTGTGGTTCCGGCATTCCCCGGCGAGAAACTTTCTCAGGGTCAGATAGTATTCTTTTTCAAATTCGGCGGCCAGCAGATCCTGCCAGTCGTTGCCCAGATCGATCATTTGAATCACCCGGGTAATTATATCATGACGGGAACCGGAGGGTATGTGTTCTGCGGGGAAATCCTCCGGATTCCGGGGATATTTAATGGAAATTATACGGATAAGCAGGAATAGTGGAAACAATGGGGTATTCTATAACTGAATAGTCCGTGGCAGGCAATCCCGGACAAAAAGAACAGAGAGGTGTATCATTTTGGCGGTTTCCCGGCAGTACTATCCCCTGACCTGGCCTCAGAAAAGCATCTGGGTGCTGGAAAAACTGAATCCCGGCACAGGGATAGCCAACATAGCAGCCACGCTGAAAATCGATGAGCAGCTGGATTACCAGCTGATGAGCCGGGCAGTCAATCTGCTGATCCGGAATAATTCTGCTTTTCATCTCCGGTTCCGGGAGATGGACGGTGAACCGGTCCAGTATCTGGTGGAACCACCGGCGTACCGGCTGGATTTCCTGGATTTCTCCGGGGAAAGCACGGAACGGCTATATGCCTGGGATACTGCAGAGACCCAGGTTCCTTTTGTGTTGCAGGACTCGGAACTTTTTTATTTTGCCCTGGTCAAAATTGACGAACAGCACAGCGGTTTTTTTGCCAGGATCCATCATCTGATCAGCGATGCCTGGTCTTTCGTGCAGATCGGAAATGAGACCATGGCCTACTACCGGATGCTGCAGAGGGGAGAACCGGTCCCGGAGGGGGGGAATCCCTCTTACCTGGAATTTATGGAAAGCGAACAGGAGTATCTGAATTCCTCCCGCTTTGAGAGGGACCGGGAGTTCTGGACAGCCCGGTTCCATGACCTTCCGGAACTGACCACCCTGAAGGAGCAGGTGCCGGCCACGGGGTACGGGGCCCGCAGAAAGACCTTTGTGCTGCCGGACCGTCTGTCCGCAAAGATCCGGGAGCACTGCAGCGAAAACCGGAACTCAATTTTCTCCCTGTTTTATGCGGCCCTCAGCATCTATCTGAACCGGGTGAGAAACCGGGAACAGGTAACCATCGGGGTGCCGGTTCTGAACCGGACCAATGCCAGGGAAAAGAAAACCATCGGGATGTTCATCTCCACGGTTCCCTTCTCGGTGCCCATCCGGGGAGACATGGATTTCATTTCCTTCTCCCGTCTGGTGGACCGGGAGTGGTTTGACGTTCTGAAACACCAGAAATACCCGTACGACTGTCTGATGAAAGAGATCCGTCAGATGCATCCGGGGACAGACCGGCTGTATGACATTGCTCTTTCCTATCAGAATGGAAAGATGCATAAGAATGAGGCGGAGCCGGGTCAGGAGGGGCGCTGGCATTTTAATGCCAGCCAGGTGGAATCCCTGTATCTGCATATCAATGACCGGGAGGATGACGGAAAAATCGTCCTGAACTACGACTACCTGGACGGTCTGTTCTATACCCGTGAGATCGAATTTGTTCACGATCATGTGGTGAGGCTCCTATGGCACGCTCTGGACAATCCTTCCCGCAGCCTTTCGGAACTCCATATGCTGTCTGAAGTGGAGATGGACCGGGTGGTCCGGGAATTCAACCGGACGGAGGCAGACTGGCCCCGGGAGGCCACGGTGG
>JAXGWN010000402.1:0-1780 GCA_040773285.1 Bacillota bacterium | reverse complement strand
AGCTCGTCGGGCTCATAACCCGAAGGTCGGAGGTTCAAGTCCTCCTCCCGCAACCATTTTTTTGGCGGTGTAGCTCAGGTGGTTAGAGCATACGGCTCATACCCGTAGTGTCGCTGGTTCGACTCCAGCCACCGCTACCAGTACCAGCAGACTGATTACAGTCTGTTTTTTTTTCGGTGAAATCATGCTGATCGATACAATCAGGAAAACCATTGAGGACCAGGAGTTATTTTCTCCGGGCGAGCAGATTCTGATCGGGCTGTCCGGAGGAGGGGACTCTGTGGGCCTTTTTCATTTGCTGCTTCAGCTGTCCGGGGAATGTGGGTATCGGCTGGCTGCTGCCCACCTGCATCATGGCATCCGGCCGGAGGCGGATGAGGAAATGGAGTTTGTCCGCCGGCTGTGTGTGGATCATGGTGTGGTTCTGCACATCCGCCACGCAGATATTCCGGCAGTCTGCCGCAGCCGTGGATGCTCTGAAGAGGTGGCCGGAAGACGGGAGCGCTACCTTTTCTTCTCCCGGCTGATGGAACGGCACGGATACAGTGCATTGGCCCTGGGACACCACGGTGGTGATCAGGCGGAAACCATACTGCACAATCTGATCCGGGGAACCGGGCTCCGGGGTCTGGGCGGGATCCGCCCCGTCCGGGGCCGGATCCGCAGACCACTTCTGGGAACCGGGCCCGGTGAAATCCGCCGGTGGCTGCAGCAGCAGGGGCTTTCCTGGGTGGAGGATTCCTCAAATCTTGATATGAGGTATACCCGCAACAGGATCCGGCACCAGCTGATTCCCCTGCTGGAGGAGTTCAATCCCCGCCTGGTCTCCGGACTGGCGGGACTGGCTCCGGTTCTTCAGGAGGATGAGGACTGCCTCAGGGGCCTCACAGAGGACTTCTTCCGGACCGGGGTGAGGGCCTGGGGACGCCTGCAACTTAATATTTCCAGGAAAAAACTCCTGGAACTGCCTCCTGCCATCCGGCGGCGAACCTGGAGAGAGGCCTATTACCGGATGACCGGGCGGAGTCTGGAACGGCGATATACCGGCGAACTGGAAACTCTGGCCGGAAGCGGCGGTTCCACTCTGATGCTTCCTGGCCGGATCCGTTGCACCATGGGCAAGGAAGTGGTAACCCTGTCCCGGCACAGCGGAACGGTTGAGAGGTTCAGTCTGCTGGCCGGTGGCCCCGGTATGTACCGGATACCCGGGGATATGATATTGGTGATCCGGGAGGAATCTGTTCCGGAACTGGACACACTCCGGGATAACAGTGGCCGGGTGGCCTGGCTGGACGCGGGTGCCGTGACCTGGCCTCTGGTCATCCGCAACCGGCTGCCGGGAGACCGGTATATGCCTCTGGGGGACACCGGAGCCAGGGATGTGGCCGCCATGCTGGCCGGCCGGGGTTTCCGGGGGGATATCCGGACCCAGATGCCGGTTGTTCTGGACGCACAGGAGCGGATTTTCTGGTGTGGCGGACTCCGGGTGGAGGATTCTGTCCGGATCCGTGAGGACTCCCGGCAGGCATTATCCGTCCGGCTGCTGAGCCGGTTTGAATGTGCAGGGTCTTTATGTTAATATAGTTAGATAATGCGAACAGAATGCCGGAAAGGAATTGACTCATGGGGAAAAACTTCAAAAACCTGACCTTCTTCCTTCTGCTGACTCTTCTTCTGTTCACCATGATGCGGCTGAATCTGTCCCCCGGTACTGAAGTCCGGGAGATCACTTACAATCAGTTCAGCCAGATGGTGGAGGCGGGAGAGGTCACAGAAGTCT
>JAXGWN010000401.1:0-1791 GCA_040773285.1 Bacillota bacterium | reverse complement strand
TGGACCGTCTGCTGGCCACCGGAGTATCCAGCCTGAAGGTGGAAGGCAGGATGAAAAGCATTCACTACGTGGCAGCGGTGGCCCGGATCTACCGGGAGGCCCTGGACCGCTGGAGCAGGGAGCCTGAAAACTTCTCCGTGGATCCCCGGTGGACAGAGCTGCTGGCCGATGTCAGCGAGCGGGCCTACTCCACGGGATTTTATTTCGGTTCCCCGGAGGCAGAGGATCATAACTACGATGACCGGATGCCGGAGAAACAGTGGAAGTTCTGCGGGAAGGTGCTGGACTGGGACGGGGAAAGAAAACTGCTGGTGGTGGAGCAGAGAAACCGCTTTTTCACCGGAGAGACTCTTTCGGCCCTGACTCCTTCCGGGCCCATGCCGCAGTTTGTGGTGAGCCATATGGAGGACGAGGAGGGAGCCCTGATCGGGGTCTGTCCCCATCCCCGCCAGATCGTCCGGATCGGGGGCTCCGGGCCCCTGCCGGTAGGAACGCTGCTGAGACAGAAAGTGGGGGCCCTGGCATGAGAAAAGGACTGAAACCGGATCTGTTTGTCCGCAGGATCAGTGACATTCCGCCGGATTACCTGGACAGACACGGAATCCGTGGGGTGATCATCGATCTGGACAATACCATTGCCCCCTGGGACTCTGAACATCTGACGGATCCGTACGACGCCTGGCTCCGGGAGAAAATCCAGCAGAAGATCCCTCTGATTCTGGTGTCCAACAGCGGGGAACCCCGGGTACGGGGTTTTGCAGAAAAACTTGGAGTTCCTTACATTCACAGTGCCTCCAAACCGTTCCGCCGGGCTTTTCTGAAGGCCATGGAACAGTTGGGCACCGCCCGGGAGGAGACCGTGGTGATCGGGGACCAGATCTTTACGGACGTGCTGGGAGGAAACCGTCTGGGCCTCAGGACCATTCTGGTGGAGCCCATGGCGCCAAAGGAATACGCCGGGACCAAAGTGCTCCGGGCCCTGGAGCGGCTGATTGTTGGAAGAAAAGTAACCAGGGAAGGATTTGATAGGAAATGAACAGACTGGGAATCATAGGGTATCCTCTGGGACACACCCTGTCCCCGGCCATGCAGACCGCTGGCCTGGAGGCACTGGGGCTGACCGGCTGGAGTTATGAGCCAGTGGAGACCCCCCATGACCGTCTGGATGACACCATCCGGGAATTGAAGGAAAGTTTTCGGGGCTTCAATGTGACCATACCGTACAAGGAAAAGATCATTCCCTGGCTGGATGAGGTGGACCAGTTTGCCCGGGTGGCCGGGGCTGTGAACACCGTGAAGGTGGAAGACGGACGTCTGCTGGGGACCAATACCGATGGGCGGGGATTTCTCCGCTCCCTGGAGGAGATGAATTTTTCTGCGGCCGGGGCAAAAGTCCTGGTGCTGGGTTCCGGGGGAGCTGCCCGGGGGGTGGCCACCGCCCTGGTGCTGAGCGGCGCCACCCAGGTGGACATATCCAGCCGGAAGAAGGACAGAGGGAGCCGTCTGACCGCCATTTTGCGGGCTCTGAAGGCGGAAAGCAGCTGGACGGAACTGAAGAATCTGGCCCGTCGGGATGTGGCCTCCTACCAGCTGGTGGTGCAGACCACCCCTGTGGGAATGCATCCCCATGACAGGGAAACCCTGGAGTTTCCTTTTGACAAACTGAAAGCCGGGCAGCTGGCGGCCGATGTGATTTCCCGGCCGCAGACCTCCCGCTTTCTGGAACTGGCCGTGAAGCAGGGTGCCCGGACCCTGGGGGGCTTCGGGATGCTCCTGTACCAGGGGGCCCTG
>JAXGWN010000400.1:0-1795 GCA_040773285.1 Bacillota bacterium | reverse complement strand
TGCGCCCACCGTGTTCTTTGAGGTATGGAACGATCCTCTGATGACTGCAGGCTCCACCAGTTTTCTTCATTCTCTGCTGACCCTGGCTGGAGGAAATAACATCGGCGGGGATTCCACAGAAAGCTACTACAATTACAGTATGGAACTTTTGCTGGAGAAAGATCCCCAGGTATATATTATTAATGATCACAGCCATACGCCGGACGACGTGATGGCCAGACCCGGTTACGACGCCCTGCAGTCGGTGAAAGCCGGCCGGGTGTATTCCATTGATGACAACCTGATCAACCGGGCGGGTCCCCGGGTGATCAACGGACTGGAGCAGATGGCGCAGCTGCTGCATCCGGAGGCCTTTTAACTGCGCAGGGGAGGTGCCTGGATGGACAGAATCGGACGCAGAGCCCGCTGGGCGGGATGGATTCTGGCCGGATTCTGTCTTCTGGCCCTGGCCAGTGTGTTTGCGGTGATCACCGGACCGGCCGCCTTAAGTTTCAGTGAGGCGGTACGGATCATTCTGGGGCGGATTCCTTTTCTGGAGGAACTCCTGCGCCCGGGAGAACTGCCGGACACCTATCACCGGATTGTCTGGGAACTGAGGATGCCCCGGGTGCTGCTGGCCGGAATGGTGGGTGGCGCCCTGGGGGTGGTGGGAGGCGTCTTTCAGGGGTTCTTCCGGAACCCCATGGCGGATCCCTTTGTGATCGGAGTCTCTTCCGGGGCTGCCCTGGGAGCCACCATGGTGCTGGTGAGCGGTTACTCTGCCCTGCTTGGCCTGTTTACGGTTCCTCTGGCCGGGTTTGTCAGTGCCCTTCTGACCACCTGGCTGGTGTACCGGCTGGCCCGGGTGGGCAGCAAAGTGGTGGTTCCCACCCTGCTTTTGGCCGGGATTGCTCTCAGTTCCTTTCTGCAGTCCATGATCTCCTTCCTGATGGTGATGAACGCAGAGGAGATGGATAAGGTCTATTTCTGGCTGATGGGGAGTTTTGCCAACCGCAGCTGGAGCCACGTCCTGATGGCGGCTCCCCTGATCCTTCTGGGGTCGGCGCTTCTCATGGTGTTTTCCCGGGACCTGAACGCCCTGGCCTTCGGGGACAGTACGGCTGCCCATCTGGGGATTGATCTGGAGAAACTGAAAATCCTTCTTTTGGTGCTGGCCAGCCTGACGGCGGCCGGTGCGGTATCGGTCAGCGGGATCATCGGGTTTGTGGGTCTGATTATCCCCCATATCGTAAGAATGCTGGTGGGGCCGGATCACCGGATCCTTTTGCCGGTCAGTTATCTGGGCGGGGGAATCTTTCTGGTACTGGCGGATACGGCGGCCAGAACCCTGGTGGCACCGGTGGAGATCCCCATTGGGACCATAACCGCCCTGTTCGGGGGACCCTACTTTATTTACCTGTTGCGCCGTAAGAAGGAAAACGTATTCTAGGAGAGGCCATGGATTCTTCACTGGAAGCCAGAAAAATTGTATTCGGGTACGGGGAGAACCGGGTTCTCAACGGACTGAGCCTGGAGATCGCTCCGGGTGATTTTGTGTGCATTCTGGGACCAAACGGTTCCGGAAAGTCCACGTTGCTGAAAAACCTGACGGCGGAGTACCTGCCGCAGGATGGTACCGTTCTGGTGGAGAACCGGGATCTTGTGGGGATCCGCCGGAAAGATCTGGCCCGGACCATGGCGGTGGTGCCCCAGGAGACAGTGGTGAATTTTGGTTTTACCGTTCATGAGACCGTGCTGATGAGCCGGATTCCCCACCTGAAACGGTTTGAATCGGAAGGGCCCCGGGATCTTCAGC
>JAXGWN010000399.1:0-1797 GCA_040773285.1 Bacillota bacterium | reverse complement strand
CACCCTGCTTAAGGGGATCCGGACGGACCGGATCTGGCTCAATACGCCGGTGAGGCCCCCGGCGGAGTCCTCCGCCCGGGTGGTGGATCACCGGACCATGGAGGAGGCCTGCCGGATCCTTTCGGCCCTCAATATGGATCTTCTGGTGAGTGGAACATTCTTCAGTGCCATTGCGGATCCCCTGGAGGCCCTTCACTCCATTCTTGCCCGTCATCCCATGACCAGCGGGGAGATCCGGGGATTTCTGGAGGGCCGGGGGGAAATGGATCCGGACACTCTTCTGGAAAAACTTCAGGAGGATCCCTCTATGGAGAAGGCAAGTGCCGGTGGGCCGGAGACCTTCCGGATCCGTCCCGGCAGGAAATAGGACGCAGGGATTGAGATTAGGCGTATGAATAATGAGAGCCACCCCCCACAGGGTCCCGGGATCCGGTGGGAGGTGGCTCTCATTTAAAATAATGCGCCTGGCCGGCTGCTAAGCAGGCTAAATCGTTCACGGTGAGGACCGGCTGTCCGCCGGAAACTGAAGCACCTTTTCCAGAAAGACCCGGACGATGCCGGGATCGAACTGGGTTCCGGCATGGCGGCTCAGTTCCCGGGCCGCCGCCTCCGGTTCCATGGCCTCCCGGTAGGTGCGGTTGCTGGTCATGGCGTCATAGGCATCGATGACCGCCAGGATTCTGGAAAGCAGGGGGATCTCCTCCCCGGCGATGCCCCGGGGGTACCCGTTGCCGTCGTAGCGTTCGTGGTGGGAGAGAATCAGTTCGGAAATCAGGGCCAGTTCCGGTGCGGACTGGGCAATCCGGTAACCGATTTCCGGATGCCGGCGCATCTCTTCCCATTCCCGGGCGTCCAGGGCCCCTGGCTTTTTCAGGATCCGGTCGGCGATGGCCACTTTCCCGATGTCATGGAGAAGAGCCAGCAGTTCCAGTTCGTAGATTTCCATGTCAGGCAGGGCCAGCTGCTGCCCCACGGCCCGGCACCAGATTTTCAGCCGCTCTCCGTGTTCTTCGGTTTCGTTGCTTTTTTCGAAAAGGGTCCGCTTCATGGACTGGATCACTGAGGACCGCAGGCTTTTGCTCTCCAGCAGCTTCTGCCGGTACATCCGGTCCTCGGCCTCCTTCAGGACGTCCCGGAGACTCTTACCTGTGCTGGCGCGGACGGAAAAGCCCACGGAGACGGACAGCCGGATTTCCCCGTCTGTTTCCCGATGACAGGCCTCCACGATTTCCCGGCAGATTTCCTCTGCCCGGGCCTCTTCTGTATCCGGCAGGCAGAGAACAAACTCGTCCCCGCCCCAGCGGGCGGCCACGTCCTGGCCGGAACAGACCTGCCGGAAGATTTCTCCGGCCTTTATCAGGGCCCGGTCGCCTTCCAGATGGCCGAACACATCGTTGATCAGTTTCAGGCCGTTCAGATCCCCCAGAATGATGGCCACCGGAAGAACTTCCTTTTCTTCCAGTTCCGTCAGTTTTTCTTCAAAGAATCTCCGGTTGTGGAGTCCGGTCAGGGCATCGAAGTAACTGAGCCTCAGGATTTCTTCCCGGCGGGCCACTTCAGCGGATACGTCCCGGAAGACCAGAACTACTCCGGTGATCTCCTGCCGGGCATTGCGGATGGGGGCGGCGCTGTCGGCAATGTGGATCCGTCTGCCCTGGCGGCTGACCAGGAGGGTGTTGTTTTCAAGGCCCAGTACCATGGCGCTTTCCAGGACCTTCTGCACCGGATTTTCCCGGGGTCTTCCGGTTCCGGCCTCCTCGATCCTGAAAACATCTTCCACCGGCTGGCCGGTGGCCT
>JAXGWN010000398.1:0-1800 GCA_040773285.1 Bacillota bacterium | reverse complement strand
GGCTGGAGGCCAGGGGAAAAAGCCTGCAGGAGCAGGATCGGGCGGATGGATGAATTAACGAAATAATGCCCCGGGGAACAGCGCTGTAAACGGGCTGTTTCCGGGGCATTATGCATGTGCCTCATTCAGTTACTGGGCTGTCCATCCTCCGTCGATGGTCAGTTCAGAACCAGTGGTGAATATGGACTCGTCGGAGGCCAGATAAAGGTCTCCAAAGGCGATGTCCATGGGGCGGCCGATGTATCCTATGGGATGCATCTTGCCCACCTTGGCGAAATACTCTTCTTTGGAGAGTCCGGAATCCTCCGCCTCTTTCTCGGTGAGGGCGGTATGGACGTATCCGGGATGGACAGAGTTCACCCGGATTTTGTAACCTTTCTCCCCGCAGTGAAGCGCCGCCGATTTGGTGAGGATGGTCACCGCCCCCTTGGAGGCACAGTAGGCGAACAGACCGGCTTCAGCAATCTGGCCGTCAATGGAGGAGCGGTTCACAATGGCGTTGTTATCCCCATTGCCTTTCATGTTTTCAATGGCATATCTGGTGCCCAGGAAAACTCCGGTGGCATTGATCCCCATGAGCCAGTTCCAGTCCTCCAGACTGGTTGCTTCAATGTCCTTCCCCAGGGAGACCCCCGCGTTGTTGACTACGATATTGATCTTCCCGTAGGTGCTCATAATGAAGGAGAAGACTTCCTTCCAGCTGGCCTCACTGGAGACGTCCAGATGGCAGAAAGCAGCATCCAGTCCTTCGGAGCGGATCTGTGCCGCCACTTTCTCTCCGGCGGCCTCGTTGATGTCCCCGATGATGACCCGGGCGCCCTCCCGGGCGAACAGCAGGGCATCGGCTTCGCCGATTCCCATGGAACCCCCGGTAATGAGGGCAACTTTTCCTTTCAGTCTGTCCATAACAGTACTCTCCTTATTTTAGAAGTCTTTTTCCACAAACTCTCCGGGTTTGTCATCGCTGGGGCAGATCATCCATACCGGATTTTTGGTCCAGCGGAACACCCTCATGTAAAGATACAGGGCGGCCCCCACAAGAATATAAACAAACATGGATCTCCAGGATCCGGCGGTCTGGCCAAGACCTGTTCCCAGCATAATGAACAGGCAGAAGACCAGGGCCATAATTCTGAAAGGCATTCCTCCGGGAAGCCGGTAGGGCCGTTCCCAGTGGGGCTTGGTGGCAGCCAGCCGGATGGAGGACAGGACGGTGATCAGGTAGGCGGTTCCGCAGCAGAAGCCCATCATGGTGTAGAAACTCTGCAGGAAGGCAGCGTCCTGAAAACTCAGCTGAATCAGGGCCAGGGCAAGGATCATGATGTTGGGTACGATGGGCTGATCAAACCGGTTGGTTTTTGAAAAAATCTTGGGCAGAAAACCCTGTCGGCCCATGGCATACATCAGCCGCACGCCCCCGATCCAGAAGCCCAGGACACAGGTGCCGATGGCAAACAGTACCGAAGCAATCCCGAACAGCCAGAACCATCCGGGCAGCCAGCTGAGCTGCTCCTGGATGACCTTCAGGGCGATGAAGGGGCTCATGTCGCCGCCATTGGTCAGGTCTCCCCAGGGCTTCACCAGCTGCAGGGCGAAGTAGAAGATGGAGTAAATCAGTCCACAGGTCACCACCGAACCGATGATGGCCTTCTTCTGATCTTTAATGGGGAAAGTCCCTTCCTCCACCATCTGGGGAACCAGTTCAAATCCGAAATAGGGATTTACCAGAAGGGCGGTCCCCACCATCCAGCCGTACCAGTTGTAGCCTCCGGAGGCCGGCACCCCCTGACGGGTCAGGGT
>JAXGWN010000397.1:0-1801 GCA_040773285.1 Bacillota bacterium | reverse complement strand
GGACTCCCTTCACCAGAAAGGCCGGGTCTCCGGAGGCCGTGGTCACCTGCTGGTCGGAGCCGGTAACCTCCATCCGGTACTCCCCGGGAGAAAGCAGGGTCTCCCCGGGGGACTGCACGGTATAGATGGTTTCCCCGGACTCCTCGGAGATCCGTTCCGGACGGGCATCGAAGGTGCCCACCACGGTGCCGCTCTCCTCCACCAGGGATACCTGAACCCCTTCGGAGACCGTTTCCTTAAAAGGCATCTGGATGCTGGTCATCTGCATGGGCTCCGACACCCGGAAGGTCCCCGGCTCCGACAGCACGGTATCCCCGGCAAAATTGCCGGTGTATCCGGTCATCAGCTGGTCCCGGCCCTCATGGGACCAGACCTCGGAGTGCCAGCGGCCACTTTTGGCCGCCACGGTTTCCACCGGCCGGGAAGCCGGACTCATTAGGGTTTCCCCCACCGCCAGCACCGGCAGATTGATCCCCAGCAGGGTCAGGGAAAGAAGGGCGATGAGCCCCAGCTTGACTCGTACAGTTCTCATTACGCTCCGCCCCCTTTCAGGAAACCGGTGACCAGGGTAACCGCTCCCTCCAGATATCCGGGGAACCGGTTCATGATCTGGAGGGAAAAGGTCAGCAGAAAGGAAAAGGCAAAGGAGACTCCTGAGGCCACAATGGTATTTTTCAGACGGGGCCGTTCAGTCAGGCGCCCCACCTCAATGGCTGCCGCCGTTCCCACCGCCATGATCCCGGCGGACATGAACCGTCCGGTGAGGGACCAGCCCAGCAGGAAGGTGGCCAATAGGATCATCACGGCAAAGGGAATGAGAAACAGCATGGCGGAGTCCACCGCCCGGAAGATCCCGGCCTTTCCCTGCTCTTTGCGCAGGGAGGGATTGAGAAGGGACAACAGTCCCCTGAGAAACTTCTTATACAGCCAGCCGATCAGCAGGCACACCACAATCCCCATCCCCAGGTTGTACCAGTTGAGGGAATCAAAGGGGGAATAGAACACGGTAACCCCGAAGGCAATGAAGCAAAGATTCCGGAGCAGGGACTTCCCCCCGCCACCCCGGTATTTATCTTCTGTCATGGCACACCTCCTACAGCTGACCGAAAAACGACCAGGAAAGCAGCACCAGGGCGGAAAAGACGGTGACCAGGGGAATGGATACCTTCAGGTTTCCCTCCGTCATCTCCCGGCTGGCCACAATCAGGGGACCCACCGCCCACAGCACTCCGGATACCCCAAAGGCAATGGCAGTTTTCCAGCCCAGCACCAGGGAAAAGATGATTCCTAAAAGACCGTATATGAGTGCGCTGGAATAGCTGAGACAGAACCCGGATACCGCCCAGGTGACCCCCCGGTCCGTTCCGGCCATCTTCAGGATTCCCCAGGCCACCACGGCGATCAGGGGGATCACCAGCAGGCCGTACAGGGCTCCGGAGGCCAGGGAAAACCAGACAAAGCCCATCCCCTTCTGCCCGGTCTTATAAAGGTCCAGGCCGGTCTGCACAAAGAACAGACTGAAGGCCAGGGCGCTGATCAGCAGGGACACGTACCAGCGGGTGCCGGCCACCGCTCCATTGCCGACATCGTCGACCGGCTCGAAGCCGGCGCCGTTCACCACCGGCCGCAGCATCACTTCCTCTCCCGGCGCCAGGGAGCTCACCTCGGTGTCGAGCACCAGGGCGCGATGGCTCTTGCCGGACTGAAGCGTCGCCGTGAGCAGCAGCGTCTCGGACTGGAACGGCACCCCGACCGCGATGGTCGACGCGTGGACGCTGTTCTTCCCGGGCGAGGTCGAGTT
>JAXGWN010000396.1:0-1810 GCA_040773285.1 Bacillota bacterium | reverse complement strand
TGCCCTTTGCCAGACTCCTTCCGGTAATGTCCTTTGAGGTTCTGCTGGCCCTGGCCCCCATTGTGGCGGTCTTTGCCGGCTTCCAGAAATTCTTTTTCCACCTGCCTGCCCGCAGTGTCCGGAGAATCATCAAGGGTCTTATTTATTCATTTTCCGGCATGGTCCTTTTTCTCACCGGAGTCAATGCCGGCTTCATGGAGGCCGGAACCCGGGTGGGATCCCTGCTGGCCGGCCGGTATCCACCGGCGGTGCTGGTGATCACCGGATTCGTTATCGGACTGGTGGTGATTCTGGCAGAGCCGGCGGTCCACGTTCTGACCCGTCAGGTGGAGGATGCCACCAGCGGTTACATCCGCCGGAAGGTGGTACTGGTCACCCTCAGCATCGGGGTCAGCCTGGCCGTTGGACTTTCCATGCTGAGAATCGTAATCCCCTCCCTGCAGCTGTGGCATTTCCTGCTGCCGGGCTACCTGCTGGCCACCTGGCTCAGTTTCCGGGTGCCCCAGCTGTTTGTGGGAATCGCCTATGACTCCGGGGGGGTGGCCTCCGGTCCCATGACTGCCACCTTCGTTCTGGCCTTCTCCCATGGAGCTGCCGGAACCATGACCGGGGCCAGCCTGCTGGCCGACGGATTCGGGCTCATCGCCATGGTGGCCATGACCCCCATTCTGTCCCTGCAGATTCTTGGAATTCTGTATCAGAAATTATCCGCCAAAGGAGGACTCTCATCCAATGACTGAATGCCTGACTGAAAAACCCTATCAGATGCTGGTGGTTATCGTCAATTTCGGACTGGGCTCCCGGGTACTGCAGGTGGCCCGCTCCGTGGGGATCTCCGGAGGCACCATCTATCTGGGCCGGGGAACTGCAGACGGCGGCCTGATGCAGCTGTTTGACCTGCCGGAGGAACGCAAGGAAATCGTGGTGCTCATCGCCAGGGAAGAGAAAGTGAATCCCGCAGTGGACGCCATCGGGGAGGCCCTGCACCTGCACCGGCTGAATCAGGGCATCGCCTTCACCTCCACCCTTAACAATTTTTTGGGGGTGCGCCACAGTGTATACCGCAAGGAATGCGAATCGAAAGGGGACACAGAAACCATGTATGAGGCAATCTTCACAGTTGTCGACGACGGAATGGCCGAGGCCGTGGTGGAGGCCGCCAAACATGCCGGAGCACGGGGAGGCACCATTATCCAGGCCAGAGGCTCCGGAATCCATGAGTATGGTAAAATCTTTGCCATGAACATCGAACCGGAAAAGGAAATGGTAATGTTCGTGGTGGAGACCGAACTGGCGGAAAACGTGGTGAACCAGATCCTGAAGGAAACCGGGCTGGACCAGCCGGGAAAGGGAATCCTCTTTTCCCTGGGCGTCAACCGGACCTTCGGTCTGATCCAGCATCACGAAAAGGAAATCCCCGGAAAAAAGCAGAAATAATTATCTCTACAGAAACGGAGGGACTGTCCGGCAAAGACAGTCCCTCCGTTTCTGTTACCCCTGTATGCTTCTGCCCGGTGCGCCCCTTACGCCCCTTAGGCCTCCCCCGCAGCGCCTGTGTTTTTCCGCCGGCCCTGCCTGGCCCGGCGGAAATAATTTCCGGCCAGCAGTCCGGCCAGAGAAAGCACCCCATAGGCCGGTGCGTAGATAAGAGCCGTGCTGTTGTAGTGTAGCCAGACTGCCGGCAGAAAGGCCGCTGCAATCAGCAGGGGGCACCACCATACCAGCCCCAGCCGCATTCCGGCTTTCAGTCCGCAGATCAGTGCGTACAGCGGATTCATAAATAAAAGAAGCAGTACCAAAAGGCCCCTCC
>JAXGWN010000395.1:0-1811 GCA_040773285.1 Bacillota bacterium | reverse complement strand
TCACTTCGTCCCACAAAGCGGCACTCTCCAGACTGGTCCGGGCAATCTCCTCCAGGAGGTTGCGGTTACGGATCCCATGGATCCGGGGCCCATAGACCACATTTTCAAAAATGGACCTGGGGAAAGGATTGGGCTTCTGAAACACCATACCCACCCGGGTTCTCAGTTCCTCCACCTTGACGGAACGGTCAAAGATATTGTTTCCGTGGTACAGGATCTCCCCGGAAGTCCGGACTCCGGCCACATTCTCAATCATCCGGTTCAGGGTCTTGATGAAGGTGGATTTCCCGCATCCGCTGGGTCCGATTATGGCGGTGATCCGGTTTTTCTCTATTTCCATGGTGATATTCTTCAGTGCCTGATCGTTTCCGTACCACAGGTTCAGGTCCCGGACATCGAATACCACATTTTCATTGTCGTTTTGTATGTTCATCGGTTTCGTCTCCTTCTAAAAGGTTTTCCGGAACCTGTTACGGATAATGATGGCGGCGGAGTTCATCAGGAACAGGACCACCAGCAGCACCACAATGGTGGCCGCAGCCAGGTTGGCATACTCCGGTGTCAGCACGGCATCCAGGGTCCAGTAGTAGATCTGGATGGGGAGCACCGTAAAATCACTCATGACGGAATCCGGTATTTTCAGGATCAGAGTGGGAATTCCCAGCACCACCAGAGGGGCCGTCTCCCCGATGGCCCGGCTTATGGCCAGGATGGAGCCGGTGAGGATTCCCGGCAGTGCCACCGGCAGCACCACCCGGCGGATGGTGGTCCACTTGTCCGCCCCCATTCCATAAGAGGCTTCCCGGAGGAAACCGGGCACTGCCCGGATGGCCTCCTGGCTGGCCACCACCACCGTGGGCAGCACCAGAAGACTCATGGTGAGTCCGCCGGCCAGAACACTGGATCCCAGATGCATCAGCCGGCCGAAAACCGTAAGCCCCAACAGACCGAAGATCACTGAAGGAACGCTGGCCAGGTTGGATATGTTCACTTTGATCAGCCGCTGGATCCGGCCGGGCCGGGCGTATTCCTCCAGCCAGACCGCAGTGGATACCCCCAGGATCATGGTCACAGGAATCACAATGATCATCAGGTACACTGACCCCATTATGGCCCCATAGATCCCCGCTTTCTCAGGAAACCGGGACAGATTTGAGGTGAGAAACTGAAGATCCAGCCATCCGGCGCTCTGAACCGCAATCCGGTACAGCAGGATGGCCAGCACCAGCAGGGAAAATACCAGGGACAGGGAGAAGATCCTCTGCATGATATCGTTCAGGCGGACCCTGGAAGCGATTTTCTCCGCATCCACTTCCACCCGGTATTTTCCGTATCCCCGGTCCTGTTCTTTTATCAGCATAGGGAGGCCTCCTTCCCGTTACAACTCCGGATTATTCCTTCACGCCCCATATCAGTATTCCTCCCGGTATTTGTGGGAGATGTGCTGAGCGATCAGGTTCATTATCAGAGTGAAAAGAAACAGCAGAAGCCCCACCGCATACAGGCTGTAATACCCCACGGTACCGCTTCCCGCATCGCCGCTGGTAAACTCAACGATGTATCCTGTCATGGTCTGCATGGACTGGGTGATGTCCAGGGTGAACTGTTTGGAGCTGCCGCTGGCAATGGTAACAATCATGGTTTCCCCGATGGCCCTTGAAACCGCCAGTACAATGGATGACATAATCCCTGAGATGGCGGCAGGAACCACCACCCGGAAGGTGGTTTCCAGCCGGGTGGATCCCAGCCCCAGGGCCCCCTCCCGGATAATGTTGGGAACCGCATTCATGGCGTCCTCAGACAGGGAAGCC
>JAXGWN010000394.1:0-1822 GCA_040773285.1 Bacillota bacterium | reverse complement strand
TTTTGCTGTCCCGTTTTTTTACCACCCTTACCGGAGGACCCTTTCATGAAGAACCTTCTCAACCGGATACGCACACCCCTTCCAGGGAGCCGGCCCCTGAAGTTCATGCATTCCACGTTCATACTGGCCGCCGGGATCCTTCTGGGCGTTGTGGCAAAATTTCTGGATGAGACCCCGGTCAATCATCTGCCTTATCTTCTCCAGCAGATGGACCTCGCCAATTTTTTCTCCCGGCTGGGGGTCTGGCTCTTCCTGGCCGTACTGATCTCCCTGCTCAGCAGATCTCCCTTCAGGGCCGCCACCGGTGTATTCTTATTCTTTACAGACATGACCGCCAGCTATTATCTGTACACCATTTTTGTGGCGGGATTCTATCCCCGTTCCTATATGATGGTCTGGATCATCCTGACCCTTCTTTCCCCTCTGGCAGCCTTTATCTGCTGGTACGCCCGGGGGAAGGGCCCCGTTTCCCTGGTTCTGTCCTCCGGGATCCTCATGGTCATGACCAGACAGGCTTTTTCCCTGGGTTTCTGGTATCTGGATCCGGTCAGTATTCCGGAATTTATCCTCTGGACTGCCACCATTGGTGTGCTCTACCAGTCTCCCCGGCAGATCCTGAAGACAGCCGCCCTGGGGACCGTGTTTACCCTTCTCAGTATCCTCTTTCACTTCCCCGGAGGTATCCTGTAGTTCCCTGAATCCTCAGGTTACAGAAATCAAAAAAGAGGTTCACCCGAACCTCTTTTTCCGTCATTTACTGTTTACGCCACCGCCCGGATCAGACCGGCTTTATTTCCACGCCCCCCATGGTGGCATGGGCCCGGATCACCAGGGACGGACCGGTGCTTTTTTCCGGATGCTGCTGGGCAGATCCGGACGATATAATCCCTCCGGTGGATTTCCCCAGCATCTCCAGGCCTCCCAGCACGGCAGACCCCTCACAGCGGATCCGGATGTCTCCCGGCACCCGCACCTCGATGCCTCCCATAAAGGCGGTCAGTTCCAGGGTCACCTCCTCCTCCGGAAAGGAAGCCGAGGTAAGATCCAGTTCAATGCCTCCCATGAGGGCCAGGTAGGAGCCGCTCTCCACCGTCCACTGCCCCTTCTTCTCCAGGCCGCCCAGTACCGCCCGGTTGCCTTTCCCGGACAGATTTCCGGCGCCTCCCCGGAGGACCTGCAGACCGATCAGTATGAGGATAATGGGCCCGATGCTCTTCCACAACAGGGACAGATCCCAGTCCATGTACCCCAGATTCCGGGAAAGCACCAGGCCTCCCAGCAGCAGGAGAATCAGGCCGGTGATCCGTTGACCGGTTTCCCGCTGCAGCAGAAACCCGGCTCCCCAGAAGATCAGCAGAGCCGGCCACCAGGTGGCCAGCAGGGATCCCACGGCAATCTCCGTGATCCCGAAATTATTGGCCAGAAGCGCTGCCCCCACCAGGGTCAGCAGGGCTCCCATCAGCCATTCCCCACGAAACACTCTCATCTCATATTCCCTCCGTATTCCGGAAACCTTACATATGGTCCAGCATGTAATTCCAGCTGACCGACGTCACCTTATGCTCCCGACGGATTTCTCCGGTCAGTTGTTCCACCAGGAAGAAATTTTTTCTCCGCAGCAGAAGATCCGCCCGGATCACCACTCCCGTATGGACCACAGAGGTGTCCTCACTGTACATGGCCAGCAGGGTCAGGGGATGATCCTGCACAAAGGAAATGATCCTGTCCCGGATGGCCTGCTCCTCGGAGCGGGCGCAGTAGACTGAAATATAGTAGGGTGCCTTGATGCTGTGGTTTTTGGCGTAATCGTCCTGGATATGCT
>JAXGWN010000393.1:0-1823 GCA_040773285.1 Bacillota bacterium | reverse complement strand
GGGCCAAACAGGTTTTTGTGGAGCGTGACGGGAAACTGATCCTGACGGATACCCGGTTTAAGGATGACCGGCATCTGGTGCACATCATCAAGAAGATTGTGGAGTCCGTGGGAAAGAGGATCGATGAGTCGACCCCCATGGCGGACGCCCGTCTGATGGACGGGTCCCGGGTGAATGCCATCATTCCTCCGCTGGCTCTGGATGGTCCTACCCTGACCATCCGGAAATTCCCGGAGACACCTCTGGAGGTGGAGGACCTGATCGGGTTCGGAACCCTTACCTCCAAGATGGCCACCTTCATCAAGCACTGCGTGAAGGGACGTCTCAACATTATTATTGCCGGGGGAACCGGCAGCGGGAAGACCACCACCCTGAACGTTCTGTCCAGTTATATTCCGGCCGATGAGCGGATTGTCACCATCGAGGATGCAGCGGAGCTGCAGCTGAAGCAGCCCCATCTGGTCCGTCTGGAGACCCGCCCCCCCAACATGGAGGGCCGGGGTGAGGTGACCATCCGTGATCTAGTACGAAACAGTCTGCGGATGCGTCCCGACCGGATCATCGTGGGTGAGTGCCGTTCCGGGGAGGCCCTGGATATGCTGCAGGCCATGAACACCGGTCACGACGGCTCCATCACCACGGTGCACGCCAATTCCCCAAGGGACGTACTGTCCCGTCTGGAGACCATGGTGCTGATGTCCGGGATGGACCTGCCGGTCCGTATGATCAAGGAGCAGATTTCCTCCACCATTGACCTGATTGTCTTCCAGTCCCGTCTGTCGGACGGAAGCCGTAAGATTACGGAGATTACGGAGGTCCAGGGGATGGAAGGAGACGTTATCGTCCTTCAGGACATCTTCCGCTTCGACCAGAAGGGCCTCGACAACAATGGCCAGGTGCAGGGGGAATTCATTTATACGGGAACCAAACCCAGATTTATGGACGCTCTGGAAGCCAAGGGCGTCATAATGCCGCCCAGTATCTTTATGGAGTAGCAGGGAAGTGATATTGTGGAAAGAGCCATACCCGTACTCATAGCACTGACCGTACTGTTCCTGAGTCTGGCCATCGGTTACCGCCAGAAGTCGAAGGGGCGGCCCATAGACCGTTTGCGCTATTACGACGATTACATTATCCGGCCGGAGTATGCCCGGCCGAAAAAACTGGACTTCAGTCCCCGGGGTATTCTGAACCGGGTAATCCCCATCCTGACCTACCGGATTGAGTTCAAGGGGAGATCCACAGAGGAGATCAACCGGGAACTGCGTCTGGCCGATATGCGGATCAATGCGGAGGAACTGTTTATCATTAAACTGCTCTCCGCCAGTTTTGCTGCTTTTTTTGCCCTGATCATTTTTGGGGACCTGATCGCCTCCCTGATCTTCTTCATCATTGTGTGGCTGATTCCCCGGATGGTGGTCCGCAGCAAAATCAATAAACGCCTGAAGAAATTTGATGAACAGCTGAACAGCGGGATCATTGTGATTGCCAACGCCCTGCGGGCCGGACACTCTTTTATGCAGGCCCTGTCCCTGGTGGCCGAGGAGACCGCAGATCCCTTTTCCAAGGAGTTCAAGCGGCTGATGAAGGAAATCAACTTCGGTGTCCCCGTTTCGTCTGCCCTGAAGGACATGGCAGTCAGGATGCGCTCCGATGACTTCAAACTGTTTGTGAATGCTGTGCTTATCCAGATGCGGCTGGGGGGAAACCTGGCTGAAATCCTGGACGGAATTTCGGAAACCATCCGGGAGCGGCAGAAGATCCGCAATGAGATCCGTACCCTGACCGCACAAGGGCGCATTTCCGGCTTGGTGGTCACCGTG
>JAXGWN010000392.1:0-1826 GCA_040773285.1 Bacillota bacterium | reverse complement strand
AAGGAAAGAGGGGTGCACGTAAGATTATGAGCCTTATGATTGAAAACGTTGGAGAACTGAAATACAATGCTGACGGCCTGATTCCCGCCGTTATTCAGGACGCCGTCCACCTGGACGTCCTGATGATGGCCTGGATGAGCCGGGAGTCCCTGGAAAAGACCCTGGAAACCGGCCAGACCTGGTTTTATTCCCGGTCGAGAAAACAGCTCTGGCATAAAGGGGAGACCTCCGGGAACACCCAGTCCGTCGGGGAGATCCGCTATGACTGTGACGGGGACTGTCTGCTGATCCTGGTGGATCAGCAGGGGGACAAGGCCTGCCATGAGGATATGCGCAGCTGCTTCCATTACCGGCTGCAGGCCGGTGGCACCGGCACCCTGCTGCCGGACTCCCGGCCGGACGGCTCGGTGGCTCTTGGGAAAATTCTGGGGGAGGTAAACGGGGTGATCGCCGGCCGGAAGAAGGAACTGCCGGAGGGCTCCTACACCACCTATCTCTTTGAGTCGGGAATCGATAAGATTCTTAAGAAAGTGGGAGAGGAATGTACGGAGACCGTGATTGCCGCCAAGAACCGGGATGCCGATGAGGTGGCCTATGAGGTGAGTGACCTGTTGTACCACCTGCTGGTGATGCTGGCGGAGCAGGAGGTTCCCCTGGAGCGGGTGGCCAGGGAACTGCAGGGGAGAAGATAGGGGATGGAAAGGGCCTGTTCGACACAGGAGGTGCTGGGAACCAGTATGGCCCGCCGTCTCCGGCTTATTGTAGAGTCTGTGGGGGTCGGTCTGCTGGCCGGACTGGTGGTGGTGGCCTACCGGGTCCTTCTGGAGGATGCCGCGGGTCTCAGGACCCGGGCCTATCTCTTTCTGGAGTCGGCCGGGGCTGCTGCGGTAACAGGCTGGTTCGGGCTGCTGGTCCTGGCGGGACTTCTGTCAGGCTGGATGATTCTTTTGGCCCCCCTGGCCAGTGGCAGCGGTATCCCTCAAGTCAAGGGATTTCTGCTGCGCCAGGTGAATCTCAGGTGGTTCCGGGAACTTCTGGTGAAATTTGCCGGAGGATTGCTGGCCCTGGGATTTGGCCTGTCCCTGG
This sequence comes from Bacillota bacterium, assembly GCA_040773285.1. GTDB lineage: Bacteria > Bacillota > TC1 > TC1 > UBA5767 > JAXGWN01. The sequence continues at coordinate 740 of JAXGWN010000392.1, read as the reverse complement.
GGAGAGAGGGCCCCTCTGTGCAGATGGGAGCCTCCACCGGTCTGGGCTTCAGCCGGGGACTCAGGCGGACCTCTCTGGAAGAGAAATATCTGGTGACTGCCGGGGCCAGTGCGGGTCTGGCAGCAGCTTTCAATTCACCTCTGGCCGGGGTGGTGTTTGCCCTGGAGGAACTGCACCGGCATTTTTCCCCGATCCTTCTGGTCAGTGCCATGACTGCTTCAGTGACCGCCGATCTGGTGAGCCGGAGTTTTTTCGGTCTGGAGCCGGTTTTCCGTTTTGAGAATCTGTCGCCGCTTCCCCTGAGCCGCTACCCGTTCGTTCTCCTGCTGGGGGTCCTGGTGGCGGTTCTGGGAAAGCTGTTTAATGGTTCCCTGCTGTGGATGCAGACGCATTACGGGGAGAACCGGAAGATTCCGCCCCTGGTACGTCCGGTTCCGGTATTTGTACTGGCAGGTATTTTCGGATTTCTGACTCCTCAGCTGCTGGGAGGGGGACACCATCTGATCGAGGAACTGACTCATACGCGCATGGTGTTGGGCATTATTATTCTTCTGTTTTTGGGAAAACTGCTCTTTACCACATTTGCTTACAGCAGTTCCGTGCCCGGAGGAATCTTTCTGCCCATACTGGTTTTGGGTGCCCTGGTGGGAAAAGGATTCGGAGGGGTTCTGTTTCAGGAGGGGCTGATTGCGGAGCCGATGGTGATCAATTTTATGGCGCTGGCAATGGCTGCCTACTTT
>JAXGWN010000391.1:0-1827 GCA_040773285.1 Bacillota bacterium | reverse complement strand
TCGGAACACAATATTACTCGCCCACCATATTGTTAAAGAACCGATAAAAGAAAATAAGGGTTCCTTATGCCCGGAGGCGCCGGGATAAAATCTTTCCATCGGGAAATGGTGCTGCAGTCCGCCCGGAAGGAATCAGAACGGGGTATACTTTTCTCAGTATGTTATCAAAGGAGAAAAGTATGCTGATCGACACACATCTGCATGAATGCACCCATTCGCCGGACAGTTTCATGACGCTTCGCCAGATCGTGGACCAGGCCCGGCGTCTGGGGCTTCAGGCAGTCTGCATAACAGACCATGAAAGCAACGGACTGACGGAGACAGCCGCCCGGATGAGCCGTCTCTGGCAGTACCCCATCTTTGTGGGGGCGGAATACCTGACCGACTGCGGAGACCTGACAGTTTTTGGGCTTTCAGAGATTCCTGAGGCGGGAATGCCCCTGAGACAGATGCTGGATCTGGTGAACCGGGCCGGTGGCGCCTGCGTGGCGGCCCACCCCTTCCGGACCAACAACCGGGGACTCGGGGATCTGGTGAAAACGGCCCGGGGGCTCCATGGGGTGGAAGTATTCAACGGATCCACGGATCCGGCAAACAATCTGAGGGCTCTAACAGCGGCCCGGGAGGCGGGACTCAGTCTTCTGGGGGGAAGCGATGCCCATACCACCGGACAGGTGGGCCGGTTTGCCACCCGGTTTCCTGAGGGGATCCGGTCTGTCACAGATCTGGTGGAAGCCATCAGCAGCGGGCAGACCCTGCCGGTAGCGCATTCCGGGGGAGTGTACCTGGAGGCGGCACCAATGCTGGAGGGTCAGCTGGCAGGATAGGAGCCCGGACGGGAGACCGAATGAAAATTCTGCATGTCAGTGCCCAGAAACCGGATTATACCGGCAGTGGGATCTATCTGAAAAATCTGATCCGTTGGGGGGAACAGTCCGGCCACCGGCAGATGCTGGTGGCCGGTTTTACACCGGAGGACACTCCCCTTATGAATTCGCTGGGAACCCCGGTGGAGCCGGTACTGTTTGAAACTCCGCAGCGGCCTTTTTCCCTGCCGGGCATGAGCGATACCATGCCCTACCGGAGTCTTCGTTACCGGGATCTGGATGGGGAGAAACGGGCTGCCTGGGAAGAGGGCTTCCGGGAGGCTCTTGAAAAGGTCCGGGACCAGTTTCAGCCGGACGTGATTGTATCCCACCACCTGTGGCTGCTGACTTCCCTGGTCCGCCGGGTATTTCCGGATACTCCTGCGGCCGGCATCTCCCACGGTACGGATCTGCGGCAGATGGAAACCCTCCGGGAACTGGCCGGACCGGTCTGCCGGGACTGTGCCCGGCTGGACAGGATCTTTGCCCTGAACGATCATCAGAGAGAGGAGATCCTGCGGATGCTTCACTGTCCGGAGGACCGGGTGGTGGTCACCGGTGCCGGTTTTGATCAGGGGATCTTTTATCCGGGACCTCCCCGGGAACGTTCCGGCCCCCTGCGGATTCTCTACGCCGGAAAACTGGCCAGGGCGAAGGGACTGGTGCCACTTTTCGGGGCCGTAAGGAGTCTGGCGTCCCGCCGGCCCCTCACCCTGCTGCTGGCCGGCAGCGGCCGGGAAGAAGATGAACTGCGGCTGGAGGCGCCCCCGGAGGCGGTGTTCCTTGGCCGGCTCAGCCAGAAGCAGCTGGGGGAAGAGATGCGTCAGGCGGATCTGTTCGTACTGCCGTCTTTTTATGAAGGACTTCCCCTGGTGCTGCTGGAGGCATTGGGCAGCGGAATTCCCGTGGTCTTTTCGGATCTTCCCGGGGTCCGGTCCTGGCTGGGGGAGGAACTGAAGGA
>JAXGWN010000390.1:0-1827 GCA_040773285.1 Bacillota bacterium | reverse complement strand
TCCGATCACAAAGGTAAATGAGATCACGTTGTCCACATTGATGCCCATAAGGCTGGCTGCCTGCTTGTCATAGGAAACAGCCCGCATGGCCTTGCCGATTTTGGTATATCCCACTATATACTGCAGCAGGACCATCATCAGGATGCTGACCACAAAAATCAGGACCTGATGGCTGGTGATGACGAACCGTCCTCCCAGAATATGATACGGTACCCGGGGCACCACCTGGGGAAACGGAACGAAGTCGGTTCCAAAAACGATCAGAGCTCCGTTCTGGAGCAGAAGGCTCATCCCGATGGCAGTAATAAGAACCGCCAGCCGTTCGCTGTTCCTGAGGGGCTTGTAGGCAACCCTCTCAATCAGCACCCCCAGCACAGCGGAAACCGCCATGGCCAGAAGAATGGCCACATAGAAATTCAGACCCAGGAGCGTAACCGCAAAATATCCGGCGTATGCCCCGATCATCAGCACTTCCCCATGGGCAAAGTTAATCAGCTGTATTATGCCGTAAACCATGGTATAGCCCAGGGCAATCAGTGCGTATATGCTTCCCAGGGAAAGTCCGTTTAATATCTGCGCAATAAAAGTATCCATGTTACCCTCCTGCATGAAAATAAGAAAAGGGGCCATGGAAAGCCCCTTTTCAGGTTTTGCTAGTTGGAAGGAGCAATCTTGGTTCTCAGAGTTTGCTCACCGTTTACCATCTCGATGATGGCAATCTCTTTGATCGGGTTGTGATACTCGTCGAAACTGAGGGTTCCGGTTACAGCTTTGTAGTTTTCAGTTTCTGCCAGAGCTGCGGTGATCGCTTCCGGATCCGCACTTCCTGCCCGGCGGATTGCATCCATCAGCAGCATGGCGGTATCATACCCCAGGGCGGCAAAGGAGTCCGGGGTCTTTCCGTACTCGGCTTCAAACGCCTCAACAAATCCTTTTACCTCAGCCGCTGTGTCCGAGGAGGAGTAGTGGTTGGTGAAGTAAGAATTGTTCAGAGCATCTGCTCCGGCAATTTCCACCAGATCCGGTGAATCCCAGCCATCGGCTCCCATGAAGGGGGCTGTGATACCCAGTTCCCTGGCCTGGCTGATGATCTTGGCCACTTTTTCGTAGTAAGCCGGAATGTAGATCATTTCAGCGCCAGCATCCCGGAACTTGGTCAGCGTGGGACGGAACTCCTGGTCATCTGCGGAGAAGCCCTCAACGGCAACCACCTGGCCGCCTGCTGCCTCGATCTCGGAAACAAAGACTTCATACAGGCCTTTGGAGTAATCGTTGGTATTGTCGTAGTATACGGCCACTTTGGAGGCACCCAGATCGTTCAGGGTGAAGTCTGCAGCCACGATCGCCTGGGGGGGATCGGTGAAGCAGGTCCGGAAGATATAGGTTCTGGTTTCGCCTGTGGCAGGGTCCACGGTAACGTCAGGGTTGGTGGCCGAGCCGGTTACCAGGGGAATACCATACTGGGTGGCAGCAGGTACCACGTTCAGGGTTGCACCGCTGGTGGCCGGACCCAGATGAGCCACAACCTTATCCTGAGCAAACAGTCTGGTGGCTACACTGAGAGCCTCGGCAGCATCGGATTTGTTATCCAGAATCACTTCCTCCACCTGTTTCCCGTCGATGCCGCCAGCCTCATTGACTTCCTTGATGGCCAGTTTGATTCCATCCACCGAGTTGCTTCCATACGTTGCAACCGGACCGGACAATTCATAGTTAACGCCGATCTTGATGACGTCATCCCCGCCGGCAGAGCCGGAGCAGCCGGCAGCGGAAATCACCATCATGACGGCCAAGAATACCATAAACAGCTTTTTCATTTTTCTCTCT
>JAXGWN010000389.1:0-1854 GCA_040773285.1 Bacillota bacterium | reverse complement strand
CGAAATCCGGTTTCACCAGAAGAAGGGGAAACGGAGTCAGGGCAGGCAGGGGCCGGACCTGCTCTCCCCGTCCGGTGGCCAGAGCAGTTCCTCCCAGAAGACAGAAAGGGATGTCCGATCCCAGGCTCCCTCCCAGTTCCAGTAGCCGGGACAGAGGCCAGTTCAGATCCCAGTGCCGGTTCAGAAGATGGAGGGCAGCGGCCGCATCTGCACTGCCTCCTGCCAGGCCCGCCGCCAGGGGAATCCTCTTTTCCAGATGAAATTTCGCACCCCCGGTGCAGCCGGATTCCAGCCGCAGCGCTCTGGCAGCCCGGAGGACCAGGTTATCTGTTCCTGCTGTCAGCTCCGGATGATCCGTGGTCAGCAGCAGTTCCCCGCCACGGTATCCCGGATCCAGACTGAGACGGTCCGCCAGTTCCACGGTCTGCATAATCATCTCAACCTCATGGAATCCGTCCGGCCTCAGTCCCAGGACATCCAGAGTGACGTTGATCTTGGCTGGTGCCATCCGGCTCCACTCATTCATTATTCGTTCCTCCGGACAGGATCAGGCGATCTCCGGGAATCTTCATGGCCTGTTCCACCACATCTGCAGGAGCGGCTGTAAGATCCCAGCAGATTCCCATTCCCTCCGGCAGCGACACTGCGGGATCCCCCAGGGTCACACCCTCCTGCCAGACCACAGTGGTGGCCAGCATTCTGCGGGAAGGTATTCCCATCTTCAGGAGCGGATCCAGCAGGGCCTCCCACTGGCACATGCTGACCGGATCCTCCACTGACAGAATAAGATTCGCACCGTAACGGACCGCCAAAGCTATAATCCCCGGACTGGTTTTTCCATGGATTCCCCTTAGGGTTCCCTGCCCGGTCTGGCGTCTCAGCAGAAGTTCCACCACGCGAGGATCCTGGGCATCAAAAACCAAAGGAATATCCAGCGGGCCCTTCATCAGGAGCAACAGGTCCGCTGCTTCTCTGAGAGAAAAGTCCTGTCCGGAAAAGCCCAGGATCCGGGCCCCTTTCTTCGCGGCGGCCCGGGCCTCTTTCTGGAGGCCTCTGGGCTCCCGGGCGCTTCCGGCGATCATGGCACACTCCACGGCACCCTGCAAAAAAACAGTCCCCCTCCGGGAGGAGAAGCTGGCCGGTACATCAGGATTCCTGCGCTGGTACCGGAGATCCGCCGCCGCCCGGGCAATGGCCCGGATATGTTCCGGCCGGGTTCCGCAGCATCCCCCCAGAACCGCGGCTCCGGCCTGGACAAAGTCACTGGCATACCGGGCCATATGTTCCGGTGTGGCCCGGTATACAGTCCGTCCATTCTCCATCACAGGCATGCCGGCGTTGGGCTGGACACTCAGCGGAAGACTGGTGACCTGACCCATCCGGCGGACCACATCCAGCAGTCCCTCAGGACCGGTTGAGCAGTTCACTCCCACATAGTCAGCTCCCAGGGCCTCCAGGACCAGGGCAGCTGTTTCCGGAGACGTACCCATCACCGTATTTCCATCTTCGCCGAAGGTCATCTGGGCAATCACCGGCAGTTCAGGTGCCACCCGGCGGGCCGCCGTAACCGCAGCCCTGCACTCCGACAGTTCCATCATGGTCTCAATCAGGATCAGGTCTGCCCCTCCCTCTGCCAGCCCCCGGATCTGAATCATAAAGGCCTCCTCCAGATCGTCATAACTGAGAGGTCCCATGGGCTCCACCAGTCCACCGGTAGGGCCAACGGAACCGGCCACCAGAGCCCGGTCCCCGGCAGCCTTCCGGGCCAGAGCTGCTCCCGCCCTTGCCAGTTCAAAACTCTGGTCCTCAAGGCCATAATCCGCCAGTTTCAGAGGGGTTGCCCCAAAGGTATTG
>JAXGWN010000388.1:0-1856 GCA_040773285.1 Bacillota bacterium | reverse complement strand
TGGCCGGCGTGGGCACCGGCGGCACCATCCGGGGCGTGGGGGAAGTGCTGAAACAGGAACTGGATGAGGTCCGCATCGTGGCCGTGGAGCCAACGGCCTCTCCGGTACTTTCCGGGGGAAGTCCTGGCCCCCACAAGATTCAGGGGATCGGTGCCGGCTTTATTCCGGAGAACTACAGTGCCGATGTTGTGGACGAGATTTTCCAGGTGGAAAACGAGGAGGCCATCCGTGCTGCCCGTGAAGTGGCCCGTCTGGAGGGACTGCTGGTGGGCTTTTCTTCCGGAGCGGCCCTGCATGCGGCTGCCAGGATCGCGGGAAGGCCGGAAAATGAGGGGAAAACCATTGTGGTGCTGCTGCCGGACAGCGGAGAAAGATACCTGTCCACCATTTTGTTCCAGGATCCCCAGGAATAGAAAGGATTGACCTGCGGGCCCCATTCCCGTAGGATGGACAGCAAGGGGGGTGGACGGATTGAAAATTTCCACAAAGGGCCGATACGGACTGCGGGCCATGCTGGATCTTGCACTGAACTCAGCCGGCGGCCATGTGTCTCTGGCCCAGATCGCCGAACGGCAGGAACTGTCCGTCCGCTATCTGGAGCAGATGTTTTCTGCTCTGCGGAAGGCCGGGCTGGTGAAAAGCGTCAAGGGGGCCCAGGGAGGCTATTCCCTGGCAGCTTTGCCGGGAGAAATCACGGCCGGAGAGATTCTGCGGGTTCTGGAGGGGGATCTGTCGGTGACAGATACTGCCGGCAGTCCGGTGGAAAACCTGTTTGAACAGTGTCTGGACCAAAGTGTGTACCAGCAGCTGAACGAGGGGATATCCCGGATCGTGGACGGCATCACCCTGGAAGACCTGATGGAGGACTTTCAGAAGCTGGATACCGGAAAGAACTTCATTTATTACATATGAGAGCCCTCCGGGGCTCTCATTTCATTTGAGCAGGTGGTGACGGATGTGTATAATGGACCATATGGAGGGAGGCCTGCCATGAACGATCTTGGATTTGAAATCGTATATCCGTACAGCAACAGGATCCGGAAGCTGTATCTGGAACTGACCGGACGCTGCAACCTGAACTGCTCCATCTGCTACCGCCAGGGATGGAATACTATGCCCGGGGATATGGACACCCGGACTCTTGAGGCGGTATGGCGCAGCCTGGAGGGGGTTTCCGGACTGGAAACGGTTGTCCTGGGAGGCATCGGGGAGCCGGCAGGGTTCCCGGAACTGTCCGAAACCATGAGGAGGCTGTCATCCTATAACCTTCTGATGACCACCAACGGCACCATGTTCACGCCCGGTATTATCCGGGACATGATCCAATATCTGGATGGAGTCACCATATCTGTGGACGGGGACCGGGAGACCTACGAGGCCATCCGGGGAACCAGTTATGATGAGGTGGTGGATGGCATGCGCCGCCTGCAGCAGGAGAAGAAGAGGCAGGGGAGCCAGACACCCCGGCTGGAACTGCAGTTTGTGGCATCCAAAGATAACATAGACTCGATTTTTTCCGTAATGGACCTGGCCGTGGAACTTCGGGCCCACAGGCTGGTGGTCTCCAATCTGATTCCGCAAAATGAGGTACAGAAAAACCGTATACTGTATACCCCCTGTCTTACGGATGCAAACCGCCGCCTGCTGGCGGAGATCCAGAGATATGCTTTCCGCAGGGGACTGCAGGTACAGCTTCCCCCACTGGAACTGAAAACAGAGCGGAACTGCCGGTTTGTGGAGGATGTGTCTGCCTACATCACCTGGGACGGTGACGTGGTTCCCTGCTACCGGTTTGCCCACCCCTCCACGGAGTACGTATTCGGGCGGCCAAAGAAAGTGCGGAGACATTCTTTTGG
>JAXGWN010000387.1:0-1862 GCA_040773285.1 Bacillota bacterium | reverse complement strand
AACAGTTCGTTACCGTGGAGCGGGGGGTACTGGCGGTGGAGGACGGGAAGGTGCGGTATGCCGGACCGGCTGACGGATGTCCCGCGGAATATCTTCGCTGGGATGAAACAGATTACGGGCATCGCCTGCTGATCCCCGGTTTCGTGGACCTGCATCTCCACGCGCCCCAGTTCAGGAACATGGGGCTGGGTACCGATATGCAGCTGCTGCCCTGGCTTGAGACCTATACCTTTCCTGAGGAGGCCCGCTTTGCGGATACAACTTATGGGGAGAGAATTTATAAGGCACTGATCAACCGGCTGTGGGAGGAGGGAACCACCCGCAGCGTGCTGTTTGCCTCCATCCATCTGGAGTCCACCCGGCTGCTGGCCGACCTGATAATCCGGTCCGGTCTGTCTGCCTATGTGGGCAAGGTGAACATGGACCGCAATGCGCCGGAGTACTACATCGAGGAGACCCGGCAGTCCCTGAAGGACACCGAGGCCTTTATCCTGGAGTACCTGGACAGGTCCCCTCTGGTGAAGCCCATCGTGACACCCCGGTTTGTACCCAGCTGTACCAGCGAACTGATGGAAGGCCTGGGGAAACTGGCAGACCGTTACAATGTTCCGGTTCAGAGCCATCTGGATGAGAATCCGGCGGAGATCGACTGGGTCTGTCAGCTGCATCCGGAAAGTGAGAACTACTGCGGTGTCTATAACCAGTATGACCTGCTGGGGAGTCAGCCCACGGTCATGGCCCACTGCATTTACTGCACCGGGGACGAACTGGCCCTGATCCGGGAAAACCGGGTCACCGCGGTTCACTGCCCCCATTCCAATGCCAATATCATCAGCGGCATCATGCCGGTGAAGGATTATATGGACCAGGGGATCCGGGTGGGTCTCGGGTCCGACATCAGTGGAGGTCACGAACTGGCCATGCCCCGGGTTATGGTGCTGGCCATGCAGCTGTCCAAGATTCTGGCGGTGTTCCGGGACGATAAAAGCCGGTTCCTGTCCACAGCAGAAGCCTTCTATCTGGGCACCAAGGCCGGAGGCAGTTTCTTCGGTCAGGTGGGCAGTTTTGAGGAAGGTTACGAGGCGGATTTCCTGGTGATCAATGACGATCCCGTATTGCGGGAGGGACGTTCCCTGGAGGAACGGATCAGTCAGTATCTGTACCTGGGAACGGCCGCAAACATTGAAGACCGGTATGTCGCCGGCAATAAAATAGCCAAACCCTTCGACTCCCTATAGATACAACCAACTCGGCAGAAACCTCTGTACTTCCCGGTACAGAGGTTTCTGTCGTCCGGGAGGAATCTGCCCTGCGGTGGCGAACTTCTCCGGTAGAGCCCGGGATATGCCGGGCGGAAGGGGGAATTCAGGATGAGTATGCCTGAGTTTGTACTGGAGACCACCAGGGAACAGCCGGTGCTGACCATCCGGACCCGGGCCGCCATGGAGGAACTGCCTGCAGTTCTGGGGAAAGCCTTCATGGAGATAGGGCAGTATCTGGGGGAACTGGGGGAGGAACCGGTGGATGCCCCATATTGTGCCTACTACAATATGGATATGCAGGATCTGGATCTGGAGATCGGGTTCCCGGTGGCGGGAATTCTGCCGGACCGGGGAGCCATGCGCTATGGTGCCATCCCGGCGGGACGGAGAGTTATCTGCGTCTATAGGGGACCGTACACAGAGATGGGACCCGTGTATGAGGCCATGACTGCCTGGATGGGGGAACAGGGCCTCCTTCCCACCGGAGTGGTGTTCGAACACTACTTCAACTCTCCGGCAGAGGTGCCGGAGGACCAGTTATTGACCCGTATTGTGTTTCCCCTGCGGGACTGAGCAATATAAAAGACCGGTCAGACCTTT
>JAXGWN010000386.1:0-1869 GCA_040773285.1 Bacillota bacterium | reverse complement strand
AGTATCTCCGTGGCCTCGAAACGGCGGTAATTGGATTCCACTTTTTCAGTGATCTGACCGACCCCCATACCAAACGGCTCCAGCAGACCGGCCAGGATGTGAATGGTTTTTCTCCGCAGTTCCGCGTCCTGGATGTATTCCATGGAAACCACATACACCGGCTGGCTGGTGGCCAGGACCACGCCATTGGCGTCCAGAATTTCTCCCCGCTTGGGTTCCACCTCCACAAACCGCATCCGGTTTCTCTGGGCCTGGCTGCTGAACAGATCGTTGGACAGAATCTGCAGATAAAACAGCCTGAATATAAGCAGGGAAAAAGCAAGGATGATTCCCAGAAGAATCACCCGGTTTTTTTTCGCCACAAATTTTGTTTCAAGACGGTCCATCAGATGGTCCCTCCGGTTTTTCTCCGCTCTATCCGCAGTGGCCCCTTCAGCATCAGATAATACATCAGGGGAAACAGAGCCAGGGCCAGCAGCGAGTTGTACAGGGCGAAGGTAAGCACTGTGGACAGATAATTGAATCCCAGCGTCCATCCGTACCCGATGATCACCACCAGAAGCCCGTAGGCAAATGTGTTCAGCAGGGAAAATACCCATACGGTGAATACCGATATAAGCACATTTTCCTTGACTATTTCCTTTTCCACCATGCCGGCCAGAAATCCGGCAAACGCCTTGGTCAGGGCCTTGATCCCCACCATTCTCCCCTGGAAGAGATCTTCCGCCAGTCCCAGAAGAAAACCGGTGCGGGTGCCGGCCCATTTGCCCCGGAACACGCCGCTGTAGACGGAATAAATGAGAAGAAGATCCGGCCGGGACCCATACAGAGCCCCCCTGGCAAACAGGGTGGATTCAAGGATCAGCCCGGTGATGGCCAGAAGTCCCCAGATGGCTGCCTTCCTGACTTTCATCGGGCTGCACCCCCACTGAAGCCGGTGATGACCATCACTTCCTCCAGCCGGTCAAAATCCTCGTGGGGCTGCACGATGGCCTTCTTGATCAGTCCATCCGAATTATATTCTATGGAACGGACATATCCGATCCGGATGCCTTTGGGGGTTACCCCTCCCAGTCCCGAAGTAATGATGTTCTGATTCACCGAGATGGGAGCATCGTACGGGAGATAATTCATCTGCAGAAGTCCGGAGCCGTCCCCGACCCCTTCAATCACAGCCGGAAACCGGCTCCTCTCCGTCATGGCCGCCACTGAGGCGGTCCGGTCATTGAGAAGGCGCACCTCAGCCGAATTGGGTGTCACGGCAGACACCTTGCCCACCAGTCCATAAAAGGTGATCACCGCATCGTTGATCCGTACTCCCTGCCGGGTTCCCCGGTTGATAGTCAGAGTATTTTCCCAGTTCTTGATGTTCCTGGCCACCACCTCTGCCGCCAGGAGATTGTATTCCTCCCGGGGCTCCAGTGCCAGCAGCTGACGGAGCCGGACGTTTTCCCGGCGGATTTCCTCCACCTCGGCCAGTTCCATCCGCACCTCTTCCAGACGGCTTTCCAGTTCCCGGTACTCCTCTTTCATCTCCGGGTACCGGCTTACTCCTTCAACGAATACAGACACGGTCCTGGAAGACCGCATCAGAGTCTGCTGAAAGGGCAGCAGAACCTCCCGCAGGACCTGCTCCGGCAGGGTCAGTTCCCGGGAAGGGCCGCTGAGCCGCATCGATAACAGTGTGACCGCCAGCACCACGACAAAGGCGGCCTTCTTCTGTCTGTTGTCCAAGTCCGCCACAATTTCGTCCTACCTTCTGGCGCCAGCCAGAATTTTCCGCCACTGGCTCAGGTTCTCCGCCACGATTCCGGTTCCCATGGCCACAGCGGTCAGAGGATCCTCGGAAAGGGTCACCGGCATTCCGGT
>JAXGWN010000385.1:0-1880 GCA_040773285.1 Bacillota bacterium | reverse complement strand
TGTATGGACCGGATACCCGGTCCGGCACGCACACATGGGGAAGGAGAGCATTTATGATCACTGCTGAGCGCCTGATCCGGCCGGAATCCCTGCAGGAGGCCCTGAGGATTCTGCAGGAGGAACCGGAGGCCGCATTGCTGGGGGGAGGAGCCTTTCTCAGGCTGCCGGACCGCCACTATTCCACCCTGCTGGACCTGCAGGGTCTGGTGGATGAAACCATTTCTCTGGAGGACGGAAACATCCGCATCGGGGCCTATGCCACCCTGCGGAGTCTGGAGACCCATCCCTTATCGGAGGGGAGGCTTGACGGAATGCTGTCCCGTTCTGTGCGGGATGTGGTGGGGGTGCAGCTGAGGAACATTGCCACCGTGGGGGGAACCGTCTGCGGCCGGTATGGTTTTTCCGATCTGATCACGGCACTGCTGGCGCTGGGAGCCCGGTGCCGGTTTTTCCGGCAGGGTGAGATTCCTCTGGAAGAGTATCTTTCCAGCCGGCAGCAGCCGGATATCCTGGAGGCCGTACTGATTCCGGACCGGCCGGTCCGGGGATTCTATCAGGCATTCCGTAATTCCCTGAAAGATTTTGCCATTCTCAATGTGGCGGTGGTCCGGGAGAAAAAAAATATCCGGATTGCCGTGGGGGGACGCCCGGCCGTGGCTTCTCTGGCCCCCCGGGCCATGGAACGGGTCCTGGGGCAGGATATTACAGACGGACTGGCACGCCAGGCCGGAGAGGATGCCGCCGGGGAACTGGCCTTCCGGGGCAACATGAACGGATCCGGTGAATACCGCAAGGAACTATGCCGGGTTCTGGTGACCCGGGGACTTCTGGAGGTGGGGCAATGATTCTGGAACTTACTGTAAACGGCCACCAGGAGTCCTGGCAGATCCGTCCTGATGACATGCTGCTGGATGTTCTCAGGAGCAATGGGATTCTCAGTCCCAAACGGGGCTGCGGCACCGGTTCATGCGGTCTGTGTACGGTGCTTCTGGATAACCGGCCCATTCTGTCCTGCAGTTTTCTGGCTGCCCGGACTGCCGGGAGATCCGTTACCACCATTGAAGGGGTGGAGGAGGAAATCCGACGGATTGCAGAGTTCATGACCATGGAAGGCTCCGAACAGTGCGGGTACTGCAGTCCCGGTCTCATGATGGCCATATATGCCATGTCCCGGGAATTGGAGGATCCAACCGACGGGGAGATCCGCCATTACCTGACCGGCAATCTCTGCCGCTGCAGCGGTTACATGGGACAGATGCGGGGAATCCGCAGATATCTGGAGGCACGGAAATCATGAGCGTGGGGATAAGCGGAAGAAAAAAAGACGGTCTGGCCCTGGCCACCGGAAAACCGGCTTATACGGCGGATCTGGCTCCAGGAGACGCACTGGTGGTGAAAGTGCTCCGGAGTCCCCATGCCCATGCCCGGATCCTGTCCATCGATGCATCGGAAGCCCTGAAGGTTCCCGGGGTGGAGTGCATACTGACTCACCGGGATCTTCCGGACACCCGGATTACCCGGGCAGGACAGTCCTGGCCGGAACCATCCCCCAGGGACAAACGGGTGCTGGAGGACCGGGTCCGCTATGTGGGCGACGATGTGGCCATTGTGGGGGCCCGCAGCCAGCAGGCTGCCCAGGAGGCCCTGGACCGGATTCAGGTGGAATATGAAGAACTTGAGGCGGTCACCGACTTTGAAAAGGCTCTGGACAATCCGGTCCTGGTTCATCCGGAGGCCGATGTGAGCACCCTGGTGGAGACCGGATTTGATGCTGGCAGGAACCTGGTGGCTGAAGTGGACGAAGGATACGGGGATGTCGGGGAGGAACTGGCGTCCAGCGCGGTCATCCTGGATGAAACCTATTATACTCCGGCCCAGGC
>JAXGWN010000384.1:0-1894 GCA_040773285.1 Bacillota bacterium | reverse complement strand
GACAAGGCCCACCTTTACGGCAACCCCTTCCCCGGTTCCCCCGGTTTTCAGCATTCCGATGATCTTCTCCGAAAGGCCCACCGCATCCTCCAACCGGTTCCGGATGGACAGATCGAAATGGCGCTCCCTTTCTCCGGCCGGATTTTCCAGCAGAAGAATACTGCGGATCCGGTTCCCGGAACGTCTCCGCACCAGCAGATAATGAGCCAGAACGGCTGCCATAGTGAGCGCCTCGGCCAGGATGAAGGCAGTCCATACTCCGTCAATACCCCGCCAGCGGGCCAGCAGCCAGGCCAGGGGAACCACCAGCACCAGACCCTGCGGCAGGGAGATGATGGTGGCAATTTTTTTCTGTCCCACAGTCATGTAGTAATACAGCAGAAGAAAACTGACGCTGGTTCCGGGCAGGCTCAGGGAGAAAATCCGCACCGCCCGGATCCCCAGTTCCATCTCAGCCGGATCCGTCAGACCGAACAGGGACAGTACCGCCCCGGGAAACATCTGCAGAATCCCAAGAATCACCAGATTGGCCAGGAAAAGAACCCAGGCAGCCCGGCGCACCACAAACCCGATGCCCCGGTGATCCTTTTCCCCGAACAGGGTGCCGGCAATGGGCGACATGGTCTGGGCCGCCCCGGCTATGAACATGGATACCAGGGACAGACAGGAGAGGCAGACAGAGAAAACCGCCATTCCCGCCTGACCCGACGTCAGCAGGACAATCCGGTTCAGCAGAAGGATTTTCAGGGGCATCAGGCTGGCGCTGAGGGCATTGGGAAGCCCGGTCCCCATGATTCTTCCGGTCTCCCTCAGGAAGGCGGCCGGTCCTGTCAGGATGGATAGATCCAGCCGCAGGCCCCGGTCCGGAGCCCGGAAATAGGTGAGAAGCACCAACAGGCCCACCATATATCCCAGCAGGGTGGCCATCGAGGATCCCCGGATCCCCATTCCGAAAAAGCGGATCAGCAGGATGTCCATGCACAGATTCACCCCATTGGCCGTAATCAGGACGGCCGAGCCCAGCTTTACTTTTCCGTCGGTCCGGAGGATATACACCATCCCGGGGACCAGAACCAGAAGCGGGGATGCCAGAATCAGAACATCCAGATACTCTCCGGCCAGGGCTCCCAGAACCGGGTCCGTGGTGATTCCCAGGAGAATCTGTTCCCGGAATGCCAGCTGGCCCCACACAAGAAGAAGACCCAGAACCAGCATTCCGGCCAGCGCCACCGTAAACACAGTGTCCGCCAGAGCATTCTCCCGCCGCCCCCTGGCCACGGAAATCACAGTGGCCGCACCCATTCCCAGAAGCACTGCCACAATGGTGTACAGCATCATCACCGGCAGCAGGATGTTCACTGCCGCCAGGGCCCGGGACCCCAGGAGATTCCCCACGATAATGCCGTCCACAATAATGGAAGCGGAGGTGGCCATGGCGGTCAGGACTGTGGGGATAAAAAACTCCCTGTATTTTTTGTCCAGCAGCCGGCTGCTGCGGCCGTATTCAAACTCCAGATTGCTCATCTTTTCATGCCTCATCGAAGTAGCCAAGGCCCTGCAATGCCTGCAGGAATCTCTCCATATACTCCCTGGACGTGATGGGCCACTGGAAACCCAGCCGGGAAAGAACCTGCAGGGTATACTCGTTGCTCCGGGGAACCGGACGGATCTGTCTTCCGTGTCCCATATTCCGGTAGGCAATGAGACTGGAAAGGATACGGGCCTTCTCCGGGTCCGCCTCCGCCATCTCCAGGGCAGCCTCATACTCCCTGCTTTCCGCAATCTCCACCGGGAGTCCCATCTTCTGCATCTGCCGGATTATGTCCCCCAGAGCCACCGTATGGTTGTTGAAACTGTGGAACACACTGCAGCCATCCGGGGTACCGGCCAGCAG
>JAXGWN010000383.1:0-1910 GCA_040773285.1 Bacillota bacterium | reverse complement strand
CGGGGACCATCCGGCGGCGCCTTTCTGGATGACCTGGCTCTGACCGGAGTGCCTGCGGGTCCGGAATAAAAAACGCGGTTTAAAAATGAAAATATTACAATCCGGCTGCGGATGTGCTAAGATACCACCATGTTAAATGTACGGAGGATGTTTCCATGAAGAAATTTCGGATTCCGGTATTGGTGGCAGTGGTTCTGGCATTGTCCGCAGCCACCTTTTTTCTGACTTCCCGGCCGGAGCCGGTCCCTGCCGTCACTCTGGCAGGGGAAGAGTATTCCCTGCGTCTTACCGGAACCGGAAGGATCACGGCCAGGACCCGGCTGGAGGTCACGGCGGAAATATCCGGCACGGTGGCGGAGGTGCAGGTCCGGGAGGGGGATACGGTGGAGGCCGGTCAGGTGCTGGTGGTCCTGGATGACCGGGACGCACTGCTTGCCCTGAGTCAGGCAGAGGCTGCCCTTTCCGAGGCCCAGGCCCGGCTGGACAGCCTGAGAAAGACCCAGGCGCCGGTCAGCGCCCAGTCGGTGGCCCAGCTGGAGATTTCTCTTGCAGATGCCGAAAGGGCCCTTGAGCGGCAGGAGACCCTGTATGCCGAGGGTGCGGTTTCCCTGGCCCAGCTGGAGGCGGCCCGGTCCCAGCGGAATCTGGCGGCCTCCCAGCTGTCTGCAGCCAGAACCGGTCTCAGTGCCCAGCAGGGTGGTGGCACCCAGGAACGGGAACTGGCCAGTGGGGTCCGTTCCGCCCGGGTGCAGGTGGAAAGCGCCCGGCAGCAGATGGAGAAGCTGGTGATCCGGGCTCCTTTTTCCGGGGAGGTTTCCTCCCTGGAGGTAATCCCCGGGGAAGCCCTGGGCTTTGGTGCTCCCGTGCTGGTGCTGACGGATCCGGAAAGCTTCTATGTGGAAGTGGATATGGACCAGCAGTATGCCGGGGTGATCCGCCCCGGCCAGCCGGCCCTGATCCGGCCGGAGGGTGGCACTGCCGGGGACCTGACAGGAGAGGTTCTGGCCCTGGGACGCTCCGTGGACCCGGCAGGAAAGACCGTTCCGGTGGAACTGACCCTGCCGGAGGGAGCCCTTCGCCTTCAGGATCTGGGGGTCCGGACCGAGATCGAGGTGACCCGGGTGCCGGACGCCCTGCTGGTTCCGGTGCGCTATCTGGCCGGGGAGAACCCCTACCGGGTGCTGGTGGCAGAAGACGGGACGGTCCGGGAGAGGACCTTTTCCGGAGAGCCGGGGGATCTGACCCGGGTTCTGGTCCGGGAGGGGCTTGCCGCAGGCATGGTCCTCATCGATCCCCAGTCCGGTCTCCGGGATGGGGACCCGGCCGGGTCCCTGCAGATGGAGGAATGATCCATGCGATTTGAACTGAAGGTGGCCTTACGGTTTCTCCGGGAGGGGCGGGGCCAGACCCTGTTCATTCTGCTGGGGATTGCCATCGGGGTGGCGGTACAGGTGTTTCTGGGAACCCTCATCGGGGGGCTTCAGGACGATCTGATCCAGGCCACCGTGGGCCGCAGCTCCCATATTACCATCCAGGGGGAGGACGCAGGACAGGGTTCCCCCCTGCCCGGTGTTGTCCTGCGTCCCGGGGTCCTGGAGGGAAAGGACACCAGTCTTGATAACTGGGAGGCCCTGGTGGAGGTGCTGGACAGGAATCCTGATCTGACCGTGGTCTCTCCGGTGATCGCCGGGAGCGGAGCGCTCCGTTCCGGGACCCTTGTCATGCCGGTGGTGCTCCGGGGAATCGATCCCGGACGTGCCAACGGACTGTACGGCCTGGAAACCAGTCTGGTATCCGGCAGTTATCTGCTGGATGGATCCGGGATTCTACTGGGAACCGGGGTGGCGGAAGAACTGCAGCTGTCTGTGGGGGACAGCGTCCGGCTGGAACTGCCGGGAAACCGCAGCGGG
>JAXGWN010000382.1:0-1924 GCA_040773285.1 Bacillota bacterium | reverse complement strand
CCCTGGAGACTGAAGGGAACCTGGTGTTCGCCGGGGTTCAGACCCTGGGAAAACCGGAGCACCTGAATTCCCGCTGGTTTGCCCCGGACCACTTTGATTACATCGTGATCGATGAGTTTCACCATGTGGCTGCGGAATCTTACCGGAATGTTTTCGAATACTTCCAGCCGAAATTCATGCTGGGACTCACCGCCACCCCTTTCCGTATGGACCAGAAGGATATTTTTTCCTTCTGTGATGACAATGTGATTTATGAGGTCGGGCTCAGGGAGGCCATTGGCCGGGATCTGCTGGTACCTTTCCGTTACTATGGGATCTATGATGATACGGATTACAGTGTGATCGGATATTCCGGCGGACGGTATAATGCCAGCCAGCTGGAGCGGGCCCTCATGACCGGAAACCGGGCGTCACTGGTGCTGGACAAGTATCTTCAGTTCCGGGGTAGCCGGGCCATGGGATTTTGCTCCACCATCCGGCAGGCCCGGTATATGGCAGAACACTTCAGAAAGAACGGGATCCGGGCGGAAGCCGTGTACAGCCAGCCGGATGAAGGAGATATGGACCGGGGACAGGCGCTCCGGGAACTGGCAGAAGGACGGCTGGAAATCATATTTACCGTGGATCTTTTCAATGAGGGGGTGGACGTCCCGTCCCTGGATACGGTACTGTTTCTGCGCCCCACCGAATCCCATACAGTGTTTCTTCAGCAGCTGGGGAGGGGTCTCAGAAAATATCCCGGGAAGAGATATCTTCAGGTGCTGGATTTCATCGGGAATTTCCGCAGGGCCCATCATATACCGCTTCTTCTGTCCGGAGCCAATCCCATGGAGGTGGCGGAAGCCCGGGAGGCATACGGCAGGATCACTGATCTGGAACCACTGCCGGGATGCACGGTACAGTTTGATTTCCGCCTCATCGACCTGTTCGATGAGATGCGCCGGAATGACCCCCTGTCCAGACGGATGAAGGAGGAGTATTTCCGCCTGAAGGGAGAACTGGGCAGAAGACCTCTCCGGTTCGACCTGCTGGAAGGATCCGACATTGCGGTCCGCCACTTCCTGAAGGAAGGGTACCTTACGTTTCTAAGGGAGGCGGGGGAACTTACCGGGGAAGAAGGGGCTCTTCTGGAGACGGAATCCGGTGAGTTTCTTAAAAAACTGGAGAAGACCTCCATGACCCGTTCCTATAAGATCCCTGTCCTGATGGCTCTCGTGGACATAAGTGGACCCTTCCCGGATCTTAAGACCCGGGTGACGGCAGAGGAGATAGGCCGATCCTTCCAGGAATTCTATACCGGAAGCCGGCTTCATCAGAAGGACCTTTCCGACAAATCCAACCGGAACTGGGAGAAGTGGGGCCTTGAGGAATTTAAGAGACTGGCGCTTAAGAACCCGGTGCATTTTCTCTCTTCCGGTGCCATGAGCCGGTACTTCAGTTATGATCCCGGCCGGGAAGAATTTTCCCTGAACCTGGATCTGGCCGGCCGGGAACGGCAACTGCTGGCGGCACATCTGGAGGACATCATCCGGTACAGGAACCGGGATTATTTCCGCCGGAAATACTATGAATCGCCACAGTAAAAGGCAGGGAGGAATCTTATGGGAACCATTGAGTACCACAAACTGGTCCGGGACCGGATCCCGGAGATTATACGGGCAGCAGGAAAAAGCTGTGAGGTCCGCATTCTGGAACCGGAGGAATACAAAAAAAAGCTCCGGGAAAAGCTGAACGAAGAGGTGGCGGAGTACCAGGATTCCATGGATCCGGCGGAACTGGCGGACATCCTGGAGGTGCTGCTGGCCCTGGGGAAGACCCACGGAGTGGATCCGGAAGGACTGGAGCAGATGAGGCGGGAGAAGGCCGGCCGGGCCGGAGGGTTCCGGGACAGAATTGAGCTGATTTCCGTTCAGGACGATCAGGT
>JAXGWN010000381.1:0-1926 GCA_040773285.1 Bacillota bacterium | reverse complement strand
GGCGGACCGGAAAGGAAGGGCAGCCGGCATACTCCATGCAGGCTGGCGGGGAATGGCCGGTGGGATCCCAATCCGGGGGGTTGAAGCCTTCTGTGGGGCCTTCGGAGCCGATCCTTCCGAACTGGTGGCGGTGACGGGTCCGGGAATCGGGCCCTGCTGTTTTGAAGTGGGAAAGGATGTGGCCGGAGCGTTTTCTGAGGCCGGTCTTGAGGAGGCAGTCATCGCGGAACCGGAAGGCCACCGGGTGGATCTCCCGGGTGCAGCACAGACACTGCTTCTCAGGGCGGGAATACGGCCGGAGAATCTGGCGGTATGGAGGACGTGCACCTGCTGCGGGCCGCAGCTGTTCCATTCCCATCGCAGGGATGGAAACCGTTCGGGACGGATGGCAGCAGTCATCGTCCTCCACAGAGAATACGACAGGAGAGCGGACAATGAGCATAGCACAGAACATCGCTGAGATACAGGGAAACATACGGAAGGCAGCCATCCGGTCCGGCCGGGATCCTGGAGAGATCACGCTGATTGCAGTGACCAAGACCCATCCGGTGGAGGCTATGCAGGAGGCCGTCGATGCGGGCATTCCCGATATCGGAGAGAACAAGGCCCAGGAGGTGGTGCGGAAGCATCCTTTGCTGGAACGGGAGGCCAGATGGCATTTCATCGGGCACCTGCAGAAGAATAAGGTAAAGTACGTTATCGGCAGGACAGCCCTGATTCATTCTGTGGAGAGTATGTCACTGGCCCGGGAGATTTCCCGAAGGGCGGAAAAGGAAGGCATAGTCATGCCGGTCCTGGTGGAGGTGAATGTCTCCGGGGAGGAATCCAAGTTCGGGCTGAGCCCGGATCAGGTGGAGCCTTTTCTTGAGGAGGCCGGTCAGCTGACGGGAATCCGGGTGGATGGCCTGATGACCATGGCACCCGATTCTGAGGACCCGGAAACTGCCAGACCGGTATTCCGGCAGCTGAGACAGCTGAGGGATGAACTCCGCAACAGGGGGTACCGGCTGGATATTCTGTCCATGGGTATGACCAATGATTATACGGTGGCCGTCGAGGAAGGATCCACCCATGTGCGGGTGGGCACTGCCATTTTCGGGCACCGGGATTATTCCAAAAAGGAGGAGTAGGTTATGGCAAAATTTCTCAACAAGGCCATGGAAGCCATCGGGATGGAAATCGTGGAAGAAGACGAGATGGACTCCGGCATGGAGGACAGCATCTACAACGATGTGAAGGTGGTGGAGGCCAGAGGCAAGCGGAAAATCCCGGCCGAAACGGAAAAAACCCGGGGCAGTGCGGTGGATGAGTCCCCGGCACAGGCCTTTATAAGCGGCGACCGGAAGAAGATTCCCATGATGAAAATGTTTCTGGTGGAGCCGGAGAATTTTGATCAGGTACGGGAGATTGCTGACCTTCTTAAGGAAAAACGGGGCGTCGTGGTGAACCTGGAGGAAGTGGAATACGAAGATGCCCGGAAGATTATTGATTTCCTTTCCGGAAACATCTATGCCCTTGGGGGCACCGTTCACAAGATCAGTTCCGGAATCATTCTGTTTGCCCCGGATACCCTGGAAGTGGAAAATATGCAGAAAAAACGGGAGCGTTCCTTTGACCGGCCCGGCAAGCGGCCGGAGGAACAGCAGGATGATCTGTATGATCCGGAAAGATAGGTAAGGTCATGACCATCGGATTTATCGGAGGGGGCCGTATGGCAGAGGCCATAATTGCCGGCCTGAAAAAGACACTGAACCCGGAGATTCTGGTGGCGGATGTGGATCCGTCCAGGCTGGAACTGATGCGGGAAACTTACGGATGCCGTACCACACAGGACGGAGGAGAAATTGCAGCCTCCTGTCAGGTGGTGGTGCTGGCGGTGAAACCCCAGATAATGGGTGAGGTTCTGGAAGAACTGAAGGGGCAGCT
>JAXGWN010000380.1:0-1938 GCA_040773285.1 Bacillota bacterium | reverse complement strand
CTGGCCGGGGGCATCCTGTTTTTCACACCATTTTTCCGGGGCCTGTTTTTCACCCCGGAGCAGATGGTGGTTCTTTCCCTGACGGCGGTTCTTTTTTTCCTGACCTGGGTCTGGAAGGTGAGCCGGCAGGAGGTGGGGATCCTGACAGAGCCCATGGACTGGCTGATGCTCATCTATGCCGCAGCGTACGCCATCCCGCTGATTCTGGGTCCGGCCAGCCGGAACCTGGCGGCGGTGGAACTGGCCAAGGCCATAATGTATTTCCTGTTTTTCTGGTCGGTGACCCGGCTGATGTTTGACCGGAAGAAGATAACCACCCTGCTTACGGTCCTTTATTATGCAGGTGTGGCGGTGGCCCTGGCCGGGCTGGCTTCTGCCCTTGGTCTTATAAGCATTCAGGACGGATTTGTGGGGAACCGGATTTTTTCAGTATTCCAGTACCCCAATACCACAGCAGCTTATCTCCTGGCCAGCACCTTCCTGGGGATCTTTCTCTATGAGCGGGGAAGTTTCCGCCTATATTACGGTGCCCTCAATACCCTTATGATGGTCACTTTCTTCGGGACCCAGTCCCGGGGGGCTTTGCTGGTGGTTCCGGTGGCGCTTCTGATGTTTGCCATCTTTTTACCTTCCCGGATGCGGATTTCCGCATTGTCCACCTTTCTGTTCAGTCTGAGCGCCGGCTGGTTTGCCGGGGTGCGGCTGGCCCAGGCGGGAGCTGCCGGAGATATGGGAAAAGGCTTCCTGCTTCTTCTGGCGGCGGTGGCGATATCCCTTGCGCTGGAACTTCTGAAAAAAGAGGCTGAGAAACGGAAACTGGGGGAAAGAATCGGGCGGAAACGGCTGACCATAGGGATGGCAGTTCTTTTGGTGGTGGCAGTGGCCTATATGGTTCTTGGTCTGGGGGCCCTGGACCGGATTGCCGCCGTGTTTACCCCGGCGGACGGACAGACTGAGTCTCCGGTGGCGACCCGGGACCGCAGTGCCCTGGATATCGGGACGGACAGTGCCCAGTCCCGCCTGTACTGGATGGGGGAGGCTCTTCAGGATGTTTTCCTTACTTCCCCCGTGTTTGGCCAGGGGGGAGGCTCCTGGGAGACCTCCTACAAGGCCATTCAGGACTATGCCTACAAGTCCACCAAGATTCACAACAGCTGGCTGGAGATTCTGACGGATACCGGGGTGCTGGGCTTCGGGGCCTTCCTGGGTCTGTGGATCCTGCTGGCGGTGTACAGTATCCGGAACTGGAAGAATGGAAATCCGGATGACCGCCTGATGCAGACGGCTGTGACTACTGCGGCGGTGGCCCTGGGAATGCACTCTTTCATTGATTTCAACTTTTCTTTGGCAGCCTTTACCCTCTTTATGTTCACCCTGCTGGCGGCCACCCGGAGCCTCCGGGTGATTCAGACCGGAAAGGGGAATAAGTTTGTGCCGGCGGCCACCATGAAGGAAGCCCGGATTCTGGTGCTGGGGGGAGTCCTGGTGATTTCCCTGCTGGCTGGCGCCATTGGGGTGGTGTACAATCTCAGCCGTACGGCCACCCGGGAGGCGGTAACCGCTCTGCAGGCGGGCAATCAGGAACTGGGGCTGGAGCGGTTTGAGAGAGCCCATCGTCTGTGGCCCTTCGATGAGAACGTGATGATGGACCTGTCCACCATCTATCTCAGCCGGGAGGAACCGGACCGGGCCCAGCAGTATCTGGACAGACTGTCCTCAGCCAATCCCTTCTACGCCAGGATCTCGGAGAACCGGGTCCGGCTGGCCTGGTCCCGGAAAGACTATTCCGGGGCGGCGGAGGCCGCCCGGGAGGGAATCCGGCTGGAGCCCTGGAATACGGAGTACTATGCCCGGGGCGCGGAGGTGAATTTCCTGTCCGCCATGCTGATGGTGCAGGAGAACCAGGACCTGGAAGGGGCCCGTGGTCTTCTTTCAGAG
>JAXGWN010000379.1:0-1939 GCA_040773285.1 Bacillota bacterium | reverse complement strand
GGGGGCCATGGCGCTCAGCCGGCGGATTCCGGCAAGAAACCATACCCCGGTCAGCAGGAAGGAAAAGAAATCGGCAAAGGGAGCGGCATGGAGCAGTCCGTTCATGCCCCAGAACCGGGGAAAAACAAGAAGGGCCGGGATCAGCAGGATGATCTGCCGGGTCAGGGTCAGGAACATGGCTGAGCGGTATCGTCCGATGGCCTGGAAAAAGTTGGCGGCAATGATCTGAAAGCCCACCACAGGGAACATGAGAAGCCAGGCGGACAGGGCCTTTGTACCGAAGTCCAGCAGTTCCGGATCCCGGTTGAACAGACTGATCAGCTGTATGGGAAACAGCCGGGTTACGGTGAATCCGGTGACCACGATCAGTGTGGCTCCCACAATGGCCAGTCCCACGGCCCGGCGGACCCGGTGGAATTTTCTGGCGCCGTAGTTGAAACTGATCACCGGCTGAACCCCCTGGTTCAGACCGATCACCGGCATGAACAGCAGGGTCTGCAGACTGTTTATGACCCCCATCCCGGATACGGCAATGTCACCTCCATAGAAGATAAGACTGTGGTTCAGAACGGTATTCAGCAGGCTGCTGGCCAGATTCAGGGAAAAGTTGGGAAGCCCCAGGGAAAAGATCCGGGTGGCGGTGGATCTGCGGATCCGCAGATTCTTTTTCTCCAGACGGATATTGCAGCGTTTTCCCAGAAAATAGGCCAGAACCCAGGAAAAGGACAGGGTCTGAGAGATCACTGTGGCCAGAGCGGCCCCGGTCATTCCCATACGGAATCCGTAAATGAACAGGGGATCCAGCACCACGTTCACTCCGGCCCCCAGCAGCATGGTGACCATGGCGATCCGGGGATTTCCGTCCGCCCGGATGAAATTGTTAAGGCCCATACTGGTGATCCAGAAGGGTGCCCCCAACAGAATAATCCGCATGTATTCGCTGGCATAGGGGAGGATGGTTTCGCTGGCTCCAAAGATCTGCAGAAGCCGGGGAAGAAACAGTTGTCCGATCACCAGTACGCTGACTCCGGATATCATCAGCATGGCTGCGGCGTTGCCCAGTGCCCGGGCGGACTCCTCCGGTTTTTTCTGACCCAGGCGGATGGAAAAAAGTGTGGCTCCGCCGATACCGAACAGCACGCCAAGGGACATCATGATGATCATGATGGGGAAGGCAATGGTCAGCCCCCCCAGACCATTGGGCCCCAGATCCGGGCTGTTGCCGATGAAAATGCGGTCCACAATATTGTAAAGGGCGTTCACCATCATCCCGACCATGGCCGGTACGGAAAACCGGATCAGCAGTTTCAGAACAGGATCTTCTCCCAGGGGATTTTTCTTTTCTTCTATCATTTCAGCACTTCCTTCAGGCGGGAACGGTCCACCCGGTCCACCATATCCTTGAGATAAGTTATAAGCCGGTCCTGATCCTCACCCGGCAGGCTTTCCAGAAGGAAATCATTGAAACGGCCTGCAGCCTGTCTGAGGACCGGCTCCAGTTCCCTTCCGCTGGGGGTAAGAAAAACCCGGTTGCAGCGCCGGTCTCCGGAATCCTTATGGCGGATCAGAAACCCTTTCTTTTCCAGGGAGCGGATGCAGCGGGTGGTGGCCGCCTTGTCGATATACAGGTACCCGGAAATCTCTTCCTGAATTGCACCGTCATGGCGGCACAGATACATAAGAAACGGATATTCGGATGCCGTGATGTCATGGGGCTGCAGTGTGTGGTTCATATAAATCTGGGCCTGTCGGTGCAATATTGCCACCAGCCTTCCTACACTTTCCTTCATGGTATCCTCCAAGTGTTCACTGTCACTGCGTTTATTATAGAACAAAAGGTTGACAAGTCAACAAAAAATTGGTTGGAGTAAAGTTTAAGTAGGCAAAGGTGGTAAAAAAGAGGGAAGAGGTCGAAGACCCCTTCCCAATATCACATCGT
>JAXGWN010000378.1:0-1940 GCA_040773285.1 Bacillota bacterium | reverse complement strand
CATAGGAAAAGGAAAATACCAGCAACAGACAAAGGGAAATGACCACAGCCATACGCCCCCGATGTTTCGGAGACTCAGCTGCAGGTTCCGGGTAAATGCGGCCTCCGTACAGCCGGGTCAGCACAAGGAGATAATAGGGAATCAGCAGATGCTGCAGCCAGTAGGTGATAAGCCCCGTCACCGTCATGGCCGGATTCAGAAACCGGTTGTGGACCGGTAGCATCCACAGAGTCCGTACCACTGAATATCCAAAAAGCCGGATCAGAATAAGAGCTCCGGTAAGCAGGAGGCTAAGCACCAGCAGAGAACCCATTCTGGCTGCTGCTTTTCGGAAACTGCCGGACAGGGACGCCACCAGACTTTTCGTTCCAGAACTCCATGCAGGGTAAACACACTTAGAAGATGGATTCCGGTCACGGCGGACAGAACCGACGCCAGACCCAGCTGGGCTGCCGGATTCATATCCCGGACTCCCCGGATCAGGATCACCAGATTGAAGGTGTCCAGCCAGGGGACCGGTGACAGGAGCACCAGAACCGGCAGCGCTGTGATCCCCAGGAGGGGGATTGCAGCCAGCGTGGTCTTCCTTCCCAGAAGTCCCAGTGTCCTCTTAAGAGAAAGCGCAACCAGGGCGGCCCCGCGCCGTCCCGGATATCCCATCATATGAATCAGGGTGCCCAATTCAACAAACAGAATCAGGGTCATCAGGATCCAAAAGAGGAGCAGACTTCCCCAGGACAGCACCGGCCCGGTAAAGGGGCCGGCCATACGATTTATCCGGTAGGGGGATCCTGACAGAACCAGCAGCTGTTCATGGATTCTGGTGATTCCCGGCAGGATCCAGTGGACTGTACAGGCGGCCAGGGCTGTCTCCAGCAGAAGAATGGATGAAAGGTTCACTTTCAGATCCCTGAGGGATTCCCGGAACAGTTTTATCATGGCCGCCCCCTATTCCATTTTCATACTGTTTTTCGCCGGAAAACCCGGAAAACCTGCCCCGGTACGGGCAGGATGCACAGAGATTCTGTGAAATATTATACAAACAGTGTCCCTGCAATCCCTTTAATACCCGGGGATTATAAAGTATAATTCAATGGGTATATTCCCAGTCATGAGACGAAAACGTTAGGAGTGATTCAATGAAAACCCGCACGTTCAGGGGTGGCGCCCACGTGGACCCCAAAAAATCCCTGACCTCAGGATCCACCTCAATTGCGGCCAAGGCGCCGGCTTTCGTTTTTATTCCCCTTTCCCAGCATACAGGTGCTCCCTGCAAACCGGTGGTATCTGTAGGGGATGCAGTAAAAATGGGTCAGCTGATCGGAGAGGCCGGTGGCTTTGTCAGTGCCCCCATCCATGCCAGCATCAGTGGAACCGTCACCGCCATTCAGGAGATGCCCCATCCCACCGGCCGGTTTGTGGAATGCATAGTGATCGAGAACGACTATGAGGACACCCCGGATGAATCCATCCGGAAGGAGCCGGATCCGGATGGTCTGACTCCGGAAGAACTGGTGGCCAGAATCCAGCAGGCAGGCATTGCCGGGCTGGGGGGAGCTGCCTTTCCCAGCCACGTGAAATATACTCCCCCAAAGGATAAGACGGTCCAGTATGTGATTCTTAATGGGATCGAGTGTGAACCCTTTATTACCGCAGACCACCGGATGCTGCTGGAATATACGGATGCCATTGTCCGGGGACTGAAATACATCATGAAGGCAGCCCACGCTCCCAAAGGCATTATTGCCATTGAGGACAACAAGATGGATGCTGTCCGGGAGATGCAGGAGGCCACCCGCACCGAGGAGAATATCCAGGTGGTTGTCTGCCCTGAAAAATACCCCCAGGGATCGGAGAAACAGCTGATTTATGCGGTAACCGGCCGGGAAGTCCCCGCCGGAGGCCTCCCCATGGTTGTTGGGGTCATCGTCAACAACGTG
>JAXGWN010000377.1:0-1950 GCA_040773285.1 Bacillota bacterium | reverse complement strand
GCCCAGAATAGTTCTGAATTTCACAAGGAAGTGCCCATGAGAGAGAAAGTCAGTATTGTCAGCAACAATCCCCGGGTCTGGGAAGAATATCCCCTGGCCTTCCGGGTGGAGGGCAGTTATGAGGATGTCCTGCTGACGGTCCGGGACCTGATCCACCGGGGATACCGGCTGATCAGCCACCCGCTGAGCGGCAGCGTCAAACCGGGAGAGACCCCGTACAAATCGGTGATCGTGGGGCAGGCGGACGGGACTTTGGATTTCCGGAGTCTGTCAGTCATAGAAAAAGCCATAGAGACCGCCCGGAAGTTTACTGTCCGGGAAAGAAACTGGCCGGATCCCGAGCGGATCGACCGGGATCTGCAGACCATTGATGCCAGTCTGCTGGATGCGGGAACGGAGAGCCTCAGTCCGGATCTCTACGTACTGTGTCCCCTGAATCTGGATGATTAGAAACCACTGGTTTCTGATTATATATTTTTGGCCGGAGGGCCATGATGTTAAATCTAAGGAGGTGAATGGTTTTGCGTTTGGAAGTTGGTAACATCTTCATCAAAGATGTCCAGTTCGGCAGCAAGTCCGAGGTTAAAGACGGCGTGCTGTTCGTGGATAAGGACGAACTGGCCCGGGTGACCGGCGATGATGAACGGATTGCTTCTGTGGAAGTCTACTTAGCAAAGCCAGGCGAGGAAACAAGGATTATTCCGGTTAAGGACGTGATCGAGCCTCGTGTGAAGGTCGATGGCGACGGCGGAATTCTGCCTGGTTTCATGTGTGGGGTTGAGCAGGTAGGAAACGGCCGCACCCATGTACTGAAAGGTGCCGCCCTGGTTACCACCGGCCGCATTGTTGGATTCCAGGAAGGAATCATCGACATGAGCGGACCCGGTGCGGAGTATACTCCCTTTTCCAAGACCTGCAATGTGGTTGTGAAGGTGGATCCCATCGAGGGAATGCACCAGCACGAGCATGAGGCAGTGGTACGTATGGCCGGATTCCGGGCAGGGATTTACCTGGGAGCCCTGGGTAAAGACATGACTCCGGATGAGGTTAAAACTTTTGAGACCAAGCCGATTCTGGAACAGGCTGCTGAGTATCCCGGCCTGCCCAAGGTAGCATATGTTTACATGCTGCAGTCCCAGGGTCTTCTCCACGACACCTATTATTATGGGATCGACGTGAAGAAAATCGTGCCTACTTTCATGTATCCCACGGAGGTATTTGACGGGGCCATCGCCAGCGGAAACTGTGTGTCCGCCTGCGACAAGAACCCCACCTACGTGCACATGAACAGCCCGGTGATCGAGGAACTGTATGCCAGACACGGCAAGGACATCAATTTCCTGGGCTGCGTGGTCACCAATGAAAACGTGACCCTGATGGACAAGGAAAGATCCAGCAACATGACAGCCAAGCTGATCGAGTTTCTGGGTGCCGATGCGGTTATTATCTCCGAGGAAGGTTTCGGAAACCCCGACGCCGACCTGGTAATGAACTGCAACAAGATCACCAAAAAAGGAATCAAGACGGTTCTTATCACCGACGAGTATGCCGGTCAGGACGGGGGATCCCAGTCCTTGGCGGACTCCACTCCCCTGGGGGATGCTGTGGTCACCGCCGGAAATGCCAACATGGTCATTACTCTGCCGGTTATGAAAACTGTGATCGGATATCCTGAGGTTGCCGATGTGATTGCCGGAGGAACCGATGGCTCCCTGGCTGCAGACGGCACCATCACGGCGGAGATCCAGGTGATCACCGGGGCCACCAATGAGCTGGGCTTCGGATACCTTTCCGCCAGAACTTTCTAATCTAGTGTAACGTTCTGTTAATAAATAGACCAATCCTTCTTCTGGTAGTATAATAAAAGCATCAAATTCTTATGAGGTGCTTTTATTATGGCTAAAGCAATTGCATTGGTTCTGACAGAAGATGAACATGCCTACCTTGAGT
>JAXGWN010000376.1:0-1969 GCA_040773285.1 Bacillota bacterium | reverse complement strand
GGTGAATGCCGGTGTGTTTTTCATTTTTGTAATCCTTCTTTTATGCAGGAGGAATCTTGGGGGTCCCCGGCGAATTCCGGAAGATAACCGGGAGAGGGGTTGGCCTGGAGGACAAAATCATGGAGGTTCTGATGATACCACAGATCAGCGAGGCAGAACTGTATAACGCGTTTCTTTCCGGGGCCAGGGAAGTGAAGAAGGCCCGGCAGTATATGAACAGCATCAATATTTTTCCGGTGGCCGACGGGGATACCGGATCCAATCTGGATGCCATGATGCAGTATATTCTGGACGAGGCCAGCCTGAAACCCACTCCCAAGGAGACCATGGAGTCCATTGCCGATGCGGCCCTGGTGGGTGCCCGGGGGAACTCTGGCCTGATCTTCGCTGAGTATATAAATGGGATGAGTCTGGAGATGGAAGCCTCTGAGCAGCTGAGTCTTCCCGTTCTTATGGAAACCATGGACCGGGCGGTTCCCTATGCCAGCCATGCTGTCAGCACCCCGGTGGAGGGTACCATGCTGACCGTGATGCGGGAATGGGGCCGGGCCCTGATGGATTCTGCCCTGGCGGAGGATCTGGGGCACCGGCTGGATCTGGCCCTGGAGCAGGTCCGGGAGACCCTGGCCCAGACAGCCCGTCTGAATCCTTTCCTGCGCCGGGAGAACGTGATCGATTCCGGCGCCAAGGGCTTTGTCTGCTTCCTGGAGGGCTTTGTCCGCTATCTCCGTGGGGACCGGACGGAAGTGGAGCAGGTGGAGGAGGAACCTCTGACCACGGATTTCCGGGACGTGCATTTCACGGAGGGGGAACTGGTGCACCGGTACTGCACGGAGATTCTGATTGATTCCGGCGTGGGGATGGAAGAGGGCTTCGGTGAGGAACTGAAGGCCATGGGGGACAGCCTCCTGATTGCTGCCAACGCCCATAAGACCAAGGTGCACATCCACACCAATGATCCCATGCGGGTGGCCTCCTTCCTGATGAACCATGGAACCATTACCCAGCAGAAAATAGATGATATGTTCCGGGAATTTGAGGCTATTCATAACCGGAAGTATCCCATCGCCCTGGTGGTGGATTCCGTGGCGGAGATTGACCCGGAACTGCTGAGCCGGTATCAGATTCACGTGGTGCCCCTGCAGATTCTGGCCGGAGGACACGTGTTCCTGGATGGGCTGTCCATCAACGGAGAGCGGTATTTCGAACTGGAGGATACCCTCGAGGAACCTCCCAGCAGCTCTCTTCCCAATCCCCGGCACATCGAGTCGGTGCTGAAACTTCTGACGGAAACCTATGACAGCATTGTGGTGATGACAGTGGCTTCGGCCCTCAGCGGAACCTACGAGGCGTTCCGGAAGGCGGCGGAGAAAATCCGGGAAACCGGATATTCCATTGATGTTATTGATACCTGCCTGAACTCGGGGGCCCAGGGACTGGCCAGTCTGCTGACGGCCCGGGACATCGATGCAGGGCTTTCCCACAGCCAGGTGGTGGAGCGGGCCCGGGAGCGCTGCCGTCAGACCAGGATCCTGGTAAGCGTCGCCTCCCTGAAGCCCATGATCCGCTCCGGGCGGATCAGCCGCCGGGCGGGAGCAGTCCTGGAGGCGGTGGGCATCAGGCCCATTGTCAGTCTGGATGAAAAGGGAAAAGGGGTTCTCGAGGACAAGGCCCTGAGCCTGGCCGGTTCCGAGAAAAAAATTCTGAACAGAATCCGCCGGGTGCACCGGGAACAGGGGATCGGGTCCTACTGTATTGTGGAGGGAAGAGGCCTTCCCAGGGCCAGACGGCTGGCAGAGGCCTGCCGGGAGATCACCGGAAAGGATCCTGAATATATCGCTTCGGTATCCACGGTCATTGCGGTCAATGCCGGCTCCAACACCACTGCTGTCTGTTATCTGGCCGGTGGGCGGCCGGAGGAGGGGGAAACCGTATGAACCTGATTCCCGGAGTGATTCTTACCCTGCTG
>JAXGWN010000375.1:0-1980 GCA_040773285.1 Bacillota bacterium | reverse complement strand
TTGTATATCCGCTTTTTTCCGGTACCACCCACGTGGGCAGTGTGGAACTGGTGGTTTCCCCGGAGGTGGTCACCGGAATTCTGCAGGAAATGTATCCCGAGCGGCGGTTTCATCTGGTGGTACGGAAGGGACTGGTGGAAAATCAGGCTTTTCCGGAGACCCGGGACAGATATGTGGAACTGGAAGGATCGGGGTCTTTTCTGTGGTACGCTCCGGGGAACGGCTCCCGGCCACCGGAGGAGGATGTGAAGTGCCTTTCTCTTGCCCTGGATAAGGGAGACGGAAATCTGGGCAGCCGGGAATCCTTCACTACAGTTTTGGAGGGGGAAGAGGGGACCCTGCTGGCAGATTTCATACCGGTTACCGACTCCTCCATGCAGCTGGTGGGCTACTTTGCCTCCCTGCGGCCGGCCGGTTACTATCTGGGAATTCTCGATATGCGCCGGGAACTGATTTTTTCCCTGCTCACCTGGGTTATGACCATGGGAGCCTTTCTGGTGCTGGAGATGGACCGGCGCCGGATCCGCCGGCTGGCCTTCCGGGACCAGCTGACCGGGCTGTATAACCGCCACTACTTTCTTCAGCGGGCGGACAGTGAATGGGAGCGGGCCGGCCGCAGCAGTGAAGAGTTTTCCATCCTGATGTTTGATATCGATCACTTCAAGAAGGTAAACGATACCTTTGGCCATCAGTCCGGAGACCAGGTGCTGAAAAAGCTGTCAGGCCTGGTGCAGTGTATGGTAAGGGGCCAGGACACCCCGGCCCGCTGGGGCGGGGAGGAGTTTATTGTGCTGCTTCCGGATACACCGGCTGAGGGGGCATTGGTCCTGGGCGAGAGAATCCGCAGCGCAGTGGAGGATGAGGAGTTTCAGGTGGTGGGAAAGGTGACCATCAGTGTGGGAGTGGCGGCCTGGAGTGCCCGGGACAGCTCCCTGGACAGACTGATCGCCCGGGCGGATTCCGCCCTGTACCAGGCCAAGGAAAATGGCAGAAACCAGGTGAGGACGGATCCGGGGCCGGAGGGCGATGGAACCGTGGCCTGAAGAGAAGGGATGGGATAAACGATGTGGATGTATTTTTCTATAGGGGCGCTGTTTCTCCTGATGGGCCTGGCGGTGGAACGGCTTCACTGGTATTTTCTTATTTCCGGCTACAACACCATGAGCCGGGAGAAAAAGAAGAATGTGGACGTTGAAGGCCTGTGGCGTCTGCTGGGCTACTACATGTACGGCAGCGCCCTCCTGTTCGTCCTGCTGGGTGTTCTGCAGCGGCTGGCCGGAGGACGGGGCATGCTGTTTACAGGAGTTCTCTGGGGGCTGGGTACCCTGGGAATTCTGGTGACTGCCCAGCAGTTCGACCACAATCCCAGGGCCACCGGCTGGCGGCTGGTCCGGGGGATTATCGGGGTGACCCTGCTGTTTGGAGTGGTACTGTTCTTTCTGTTCTCCACCGGCCGGCCGGCAGAATTGACCGTCACGGATGAATCCCTGACGATCCACGGAATGTACGGGGATACCTGGGAGAATGGTGAAATCAGGGACCTGAGCCTTCTGGAGGAGATGCCGGTGCTGACCGGCCGGACCAACGGATCGTCCTTCCTGGGGCAATTGAAGGGATACTTCCGTCTGGAGGATGATTCAAAGGTTCTTGTTTTCATTACCAGAGGGAGTTCCCCCTATATCCGCATGGAGACACCGGATGGGGTGGTCTATATGAACCGTCCGGATTCTCAGGAAACCAGGCTGCTGTACGAGAATATGAAAAATTTTCTCCCCGGTGCTTGACTCTCCCCCTGGGGGAGACCGGATACTGACTTAGGAAGGGGGCAATACGTTTGTACAGGATCGGACTTTTTTCCGGAATTGGAAAGACCACCATCAGGACATTGCGGTTCTACGACAGAACCGGCCTGCTGAGACCCGGGTACGTGGATCCGCATAACGGGTACCGGTACTACGGTTCGGAACCGCTGAGTCTGCT
>JAXGWN010000374.1:0-1988 GCA_040773285.1 Bacillota bacterium | reverse complement strand
ATCAGTTAAAAAAGGCCCTTACTGCGAACCGAAACTGCTGGCCAAGGTCGAGGAAATGAATGAAACCGATGACAAGAAAGTCATTAAGACCTGGTCCAGACGTTCAACGATATTTCCGCAAATGGTGGGACACACCTTTGCCGTGCACAACGGCAAGAAACACATACCGGTATACGTTTCCGAGGATATGGTCGGTCACAAGCTGGGTGAGTTTGCTCCCACCAGAACATACAAAGGTCATGCTGGGTCTAAGTCCAGCAGATAGAGGAAGGGGGCCAGGCAATGGAAACCAGAGCTGTTGCTAAATACATAAGGATATCTCCTCAAAAATCCCGCTCCGTTGCGGACGCTGTAAGAGGAAAAAATGTAGGCGAAGCCTACGGAATACTTAAATTCACACCCAGGAAGGCTGCCCGCCTGATTGAACGGGTTCTCACCAGTGCAGTGGCCAATGCCGAAAATAATTTCGACATGGACGCAGGACGCCTGTACGTATCCCAGATCTTCATTGATGAGGGACCGACAAGCAAGCGTTTCAAACCCAGAGCACAGGGACGTGCGGACATGATCCGCAAGAGAACCAGCCATATTACTGTGGTCGTTACTGAAAGGGAGGTATAGCAGCGTGGGTCAGAAGGTACATCCAAAAGGCATGAGACTTGGGGTGATCCAGGACTGGGATGCCAAGTGGTACGCAGATAAAGATTACGCGAAACTGCTCTACGAGGATATCACGATCCGGGAGTACATCAAGAAAAGACTGTACGATGCCGGAATTGCCAAAATCGAGACAGAGCGTTTTGCCAACCGTCTGAAAATCACCATTCATACCGCCAAACCCGGTGTGGTGATCGGAAAGGGCGGAACCGAAGTGGAGCAGCTGAGACAGGACGTGGCCAAAAAGACCGGCCGTCAGATCAGCCTGAACATTGTGGAAGTAAAGAAAACCGATATCAATGCACAACTGGTGTCTGAGAATATTGCCCAGCAGCTGGAGAAGAGAATATCTTTCCGCCGGGCGATCAAGCAGGCTGTATCCAGAGCCATGAAACAGGGTGCCGGCGGTATCAAGGTGGCTGTCGCCGGACGTTTGGGTGGTGCTGAGATTGCCCGGACCGAGTGGTACAGTGAGGGCAAGGTGCCCCTGCACACCCTGAGAGCGGACGTTCAGTACGGAACCGCAGAAGCAGATACCACCTATGGTAAGATCGGCGTAAAAGTCTGGGTCTACCTGGGTGAAATCCTTCCTGAGAACACCAGAGTGGCAAAGGAGGGTAAATAGTCATGTTGATGCCGAAAAGAACCAAATTCCGCAGACCCCACAGACCCAGAAAACTGACCGGCAAGGCTCAGAAGGGCAACACGGTCA
Organism: Bacillota bacterium; assembly: GCA_040773285.1. GTDB lineage: Bacteria > Bacillota > TC1 > TC1 > UBA5767 > JAXGWN01. The sequence goes on along the minus strand of JAXGWN010000374.1, from coordinate 619 downwards.
CCTATGGCGAGTATGGTCTGCAGGCTATGGAACCAGGCTGGATCACAGCCAGACAGATTGAGGCAGCCCGTATTGCCATGACCCGTTCCATTAAACGGGGTGGTAAGGTCTGGATCAAGATTTTTCCGGATCGTCCCATCACATCTACTCCGGCTGAGACCCGGATGGGTAAGGGAAAAGGTGCTCCCGAGTACTGGATTGCTGTGGTAAAACCGGGCAGAGTCATGTTTGAAATGGCAGGAGTGTCAGAAGAGGTGGCCAAAGAAGCCATGCGTCTGGCAGCACATAAACTTCCTGTCAGGACCAAGTTCCTGGTAAAAAGCGAAGCGGGTGGTGAAGGTTAATGAAAGCTAGTGAAATCAAAGAAATGACTACTGAAGAAATACTTCAGAAGATTGGTGAGCTTAAACAGGAACTCTTCAATCTGAGATTCCAAGCAGCCACTGCCCAACTGGATAACCCCATGAGAATCAGGGATGTACGCCGGGAGATCGCCCAGGCCAAAACCGTTCTCAGACAGCGGGAAATTTCCCAGTCCAAGGCAACGCTGCAGTAGTTTACGGTAAATTAAAGGAGGGCTATCCGTGTCAGAGAGAACGACAAGCCGCAAGACCCGTAT
>JAXGWN010000373.1:0-2013 GCA_040773285.1 Bacillota bacterium | reverse complement strand
GCCATCTGGTGATTTCCATTGCAGCCGGGATTGCCCTGGCGGACCTGCGGGAAATGGCTGGGTCCCCCAGACTGATCCGGGTTATGCCCAACACCCCCGGACTGATCGGGCAGGGAGCCAGCTGTCTGTGGGGGGATGGCCTTCTGGATGGGGACCGGGAAACGGCAGACAGCATATTTGGCAGCATCGGGAATGTATACTGGCTGGAGGAGCGTTATTTTGATGCGGTCACCGGTGTGTCCGGAAGCGGTCCTGCCTATGTGTATCACTTCCTGGAAGCCATGATCGATGCGGGAGTCAATGAGGGCCTGCCCCGGCCTGTAGCCAGACATCTGGCCGTGGACACTGTGGTGGGCGCCGCCCTGATGGTCCGGGAAACCGGGATGCATCCCGGCGAACTGAAGGATATGGTTACTTCCCCGGGAGGCACCACCATCCGTGCCATGGAGGCTCTGGAGGAAAATGGGCTGAAAAATGCAGTCTACAAGGCAGTGGGTGCCGCCGCCAGGAGATCCCGGGAACTGGGAGGAAAGTAGGAAAGGAGCAGCTGCTTGATTAAGGATTTTGTCCGATTGGCCTTTGACCTGCTGGGCTGGCTGATCATTGTAAGGGCCATTCTCAGCTGGATACCGGCAGTCCGGTATAACAAATATTACCATATGCTGGTGGAGATGACCGAGGTCTTTATCCACCCTGTCCGCAAACTGCTGCCCCAGGGTGGCGGCGCGATCGATATTGCCCCACTGGTCACCTTTTTTCTGATTCAGGTGGTACAGCAGATCGTTCTGGGAATTCTCTGATGCCGGACCCCAGACTGTCCCATATCCAGGACAGCCAGGAACGGCTGGAACTGTCTGCCCTTCTGGACCGGGCAGACCGGGTGGCTGACCGGATGACACCGGAAGTCAGTGGATTTATGTCCCCGAGGATCGCCCAGCTGGCCAACGGCATTCTGCCTGGCGTCCTGGGGATCCGTTTCCGCCTGGAAGGCGGGTTCAGGGATGCGGAACGCAGCCGGATACTTATCTGGCCGGACGAACCCTGGGCAGAGGAGCCGGATCCGGAAACCGTACTGATCCGGATGGAACCCCGGGGGCCCCTGGCGGGAACTCCCGGTCACCGGGATTACATGGGAGCGCTGCTGGGTCTTGGAATTTCCCGGGACCGTCTGGGGGATATAAGGACCGATGGTGCAGGAGCTGTGGTGGCAGCAGACCGGGCCATGGGGGAGTATATCCTGGCCAACCTCACTGCCGCCGGAAGGACCCCTCTGAAGGTTTTTCTCACCGGCCGGGAGGATCATCAGGAAACTGAAGAACCGGAAACCGTTGAGATATCTGTCAGCAGCATGAGACTGGATGCTGTGCTGGCCCGTGGGTTTCATCTGAGCCGCCAGGAGGCGGAAAAGAAAATCCAGGGAGAACAGGTGCAGCTGAACTGGAAAATACAGACCAGGGCTTCAGCCCCGGTGGCGCCATCCGACCTGATTTCCTGCCGGGGCAACGGAAGACTTCGGATTCTGGAAGTTGCCGGAACCAGCCGGAAGGGAAAAATCCGGGTCATCGTATCAAGGAATGCATAGGAGGCATGTATGGGTATGATCAAACCGCAGGACATTCAGAATGTCAGTTTTCATAAAACCGCTCTGGGCTACAGCAAGGAAGAAGTGGATGCCTACCTGGATGAGGTCGCTGTGGGTGTGCAGGCCCTGTGGCGGGAGATCGAAGACCTGAAATCGGACATTCAGGAACAGGCCCAGAGAATTGAAAACTACCGCAATATCGAAGAGGACCTGAAGAACACCTTTATTCTGGCCCAGCAGTCTGCCGGGGAGATCCGGGAGAATGCGGTCCGGGAGAGCGAAATGCTCATCAAGGAAAATGAAATGAAGGTGGAGGAGATTCTCACTGAGGGGCAGCGCCGGATTGACGAAATGCAGGAGCGGTATAACAACCTGAACCGGAAATACACCTCTTACCGGGCCAAGATGAAGGCAGATCTGAAAATGCTTCT
>JAXGWN010000372.1:0-2014 GCA_040773285.1 Bacillota bacterium | reverse complement strand
ATTGGGACTCTCAGCGGGGGGGAGAGGCGCCGGCTGGCACTATTAAGGGTATTGGCGGAGGCCCCCAATATGCTTCTGCTGGATGAACCGGCCAATGATCTCGATATTGAGACCCTGATGGTGCTGGAAGATTTTCTGGATCATTATGATGGCATTGTGGTGGCGGTCTCCCACGACCGATATTTTCTGGATAAGACGGTTAACTCGGTTTTTGCTTTCCGGGAAGACGGAAGCATAGACCGGTTCCCGGGGAACTATCAGGATTTTCGCAGGCTGGACGTGAAAAAGGCCACACCGGCTTCCGGCACTGAACCCCGGGAAAAGAACGGGGAAACCAGGGAGCGGAAGAGTACCGGGGGTCTGACCTATGCGCAGCGGCTGGAGTATGCCCGTATAGAAGAGGAGATCAGTTCCCTGGAACAGGAAATTTGCCGGCTGGATGAAGACTGTGCCCTGGAGGCCAGCAACTATCCCCGGCTGCGGGAACTGTCGGTAAAGAAGGAACAGTTGGACAGTCAGCTGGAGGAGAAAATGGAGCGCTGGATGGTTCTGGCAGCCAAGGCAGAGGAAGGGATGTCCTGATGGGAAGCGGAAAACTGGAAACCGGGGAACTGGAACAGATGGTGTTTCCCCATTTCGGAGTGCGGCGCCGTGAAGTGGTGTTGCGGGCCGCTGTGGGAGAAGATTCCTGTGCCCTGGACCTGGGAGGGGATCTGGTGGTGATGACCACGGATCCCATCACCGGTGCGGATAAAGATGGAGGCTGGCTGGCGGTGCAGGTGTCCTGCAACGATCTGGTTTCCAACGGGGCGGAGCCGGTGGCGGTTCTCCTGACCGTGATGCTTAAAGACGGCTCCGGGGCAGACCAGGCCGGGGAGATTATGGCCTCAGCCCACCGGGCTGCCCGGGAACTGGAGATTGAGATTATCGGGGGACATACGGAAATCACCGCCGGACTCAATATGAACATCATATCGGTGACGGCAATCGGCCGTGCGGACAGAAAGAATCTTCTGAAGGCCACGGATGTCAGGCCCGGGGATCAGATGGTTCTCACCAAGGGGGCCGGCATAGAAGGAACGGCGATTTTCTGTCTGGATTACCCGGAGGCCTGCCGGGAGATCCTGGGGGACAGACTGCTGGAGCAGGGGCAAAGCATGGCCCGGGACATCAGTGTGGTTCCGGAAGCCCGGCTGGCGGCCTCTCTGGGGGTCCACGCCATGCACGATGTCACGGAAGGAGGAATCCTGGGGGCAGCCTTTGAGATGGGCCGGGCTGCCGGACTGGGCATAGTACTGGAACGGGAGAGAATCCTGATCCGGGAGAGTACCGGGCTTCTTTGCCGGGAACTGTCCCTGGACCCTTTGAAACTGATATCCAGCGGTTCCCTGCTGATCGCTTCCCCGGAAGGGGAAACTCTGGTCCGGGAACTGGGTCAGGCCGGCATTCCGGCAGAGGTGGTGGGAAGGTTCACCACAGAAGACCAGATGATTCTTCGGGGGCCGGACGGGGACAGACCCATTGGAGCTCCGTCGGGAGATGAACTGTGGCCGGGACGGGCCCGGCTGGCCCGGTGGTCCCGGGACGCTGAAGAAAAGAACTGTATCACAAAATAAGTGTTGACTGTATGGACAGGGAGTGACTAAGTTGGCAGAATTTTCGCATGGAAAAATATTACCGGTAAAACTGGAAGAGGAGATGAAGCGGTCTTACATTGATTATGCTATGAGTGTAATCGTGGGCCGGGCCCTGCCGGATGTCCGGGATGGGCTCAAACCGGTTCACCGCCGGATTCTTTATTCAATGTTTGAAACCGGAATGACCGCAGATAAACCCCATAAAAAATCCGCCTGGGTGGTAGGTGACGTTCTGGCCAAGTACCATCCCCACGGGGATACGGCGGTATACGATACCATGGTCCGGATGGCCCAGGACTTTGCTTTCCGGTACCCTCTGGTGGATGGTCACGGAAACTTTGGCTCGGTGGACGGGGACTCTGCTGCCGCTATGCGTT
>JAXGWN010000371.1:0-2035 GCA_040773285.1 Bacillota bacterium | reverse complement strand
CCCGGAAACTGGGCATCGTGAAGGACAATTTGGTGCTGGGGAAACACTCCGGCCGCCATGCCTTTGCCAACCGGCTGTCCGCCCTTGGCTTCGAACTGAGCACGGAGGACCTGAACAAGGCCTTCAAGCGGTTTAAGGATCTGGCGGACAAGAAAAAGGAAATCAACGATCTGGATCTGGAGGCTATTGTCTCCGATGAGATCAAGAAAATTCCGGAGCGTTATGCCCTGGAGTACTCCCAGATCTTCACGGGCTCCAAACTGGTGCCCACTGCCACCATCGGGCTCAGGGAGGACGGCAGGGAGGAGCTGATCGAGGCGGCCGCCTACGGGGATGGTCCCATCGATGCGGTGTTCAAGGCGGTGGATAAACTGACCGGCCTTAGCCCGGAACTGGAAAGCTACACCATTGATGCTGTGACCGGAGGCCACGATGCCATGGGCGAAGTGATAGTCCGGCTCAAGTACAACGACCAGATCTTCATCGGCAAGGGGGCCAGCACGGACGTCATCGAGGCGTCTGCCAAAGCCTATATCAATGCCGTCAACAAAATCTGTTTTGAACTGATGTAAGGAGAGCGCACATGGCAAAACCAATGACCATTACCGAAAAGATTCTGGCGGATCATGCCGGTCTTCCCGAAGTAACCCCGGGGCAGCTGATCACCGCCAGACTGGACATCGTTCTGGGCAACGATATTACTGCCCCGGTGGCCATCAATGAATTTGAGAAACTGGGAGCAGAAGGCGTTTTTGACAAAAAACGGATCTGCCTGGTGCCGGACCATTTCACCCCCAACAAGGACATCAAGTCGGCGGAACAGGTGAAGAAGGTCCGGGAGTTTGCCCGCAGTCAGGAGATTGAGAATTTCTTCGAACTGGGGGACATGGGAGTGGAGCACTGCATCCTGCCGGAAAAAGGCCTGGTGGGCCCCGGGGACGTGGTGATCGGTGCGGACTCCCATACCTGCACCTACGGAGCCCTGGGGGCGTTTGCCACCGGTGTGGGTTCCACCGACATGGCCGCCGGTATGATCACCGGGGAGGCCTGGTTCCGGGTGCCGGAGACCATAAAGTTTGTATACAAAGGAACCCTGAAGCCCTGGGTCAGCGGCAAGGACCTGATTCTTTACGCCATCGGGGACATCGGTGTGGATGGAGCCCGTTACATGGCCATGGAATTCACCGGCCCGGTGATTGAGTCCCTGTCCATGGACAGCCGCTTCACCATGTGCAACATGGCCATTGAGGCAGGCGGGAAGAATGGGATCATCGCTGCGGATGACACCACCAAAGCCTACATCAAGGACCGTTTTCAGCGGGAGGCCCGGTATTTCTACAGCGATCCGGATGCGGCCTATGCCCGGGTGATTGAGTACGATGTGACGGACATTGAGCCCCAGGTGGCCTTCCCCCACCTGCCGGAGAACACCCGGCCCATCAGTCAGGTGGGCAACGTGGTCATCGATCAGGTGGTGATCGGTTCCTGCACCAACGGACGTCTGGAGGACCTGCGGATCGCCGCCTCAGTGCTGAAGGGTAAGAAAGTGGATCCCCGGGTCCGCTGCATCGTGATTCCGGGAACCCCGGAGATCTACCGTCAGGCTATGCATGAGGGATTGTTCGATATCTTCCTGGATGCCAAGGCCATTGTCAGCACCCCCACCTGCGGCCCCTGCCTGGGTGGACACATGGGGATCCTGGCCAAAGGGGAACGGGCGGTGTCCACCACCAACCGCAACTTTGTGGGCCGGATGGGACACCCGGAAAGCGAAGTTTATCTGGCTAACCCCGCTGTGGCGGCAGCCAGTGCCGTGGCCGGACGGATCGCCGGACCCGAGGAGGTGCTTTAGTATGATTCTGGAAGGAAAAGCATGGACATTCGGAGATGACGTGGATACAGACCAGATCATCCCGGCCAGGTATCTGACTTCATCGGACCCCGATGAACTGGCCAAATTCGTTATGGAGGATGCCCGGGCCGGATTTTCCGCAATGGTGGAGACCGGGGACATCCTGGTGACCGGAAAGAACTT
>JAXGWN010000370.1:0-2043 GCA_040773285.1 Bacillota bacterium | reverse complement strand
TACACAATCCTCCGGAAATCCGACTGCCGTCCGTTTTTCCCCATTATAAACCATAACGGGGAAATCCGCATACGATATTTCGCATCCGCATCCGGATCAGCGGGAATTCTGTCCCTGAGCCATCAGGAGAAGAATCTCCCGCATCACTTTGCAGGCTACAGCTGTGGAGGCTCCTGTGGGGTCATAGGGAGGCGAAAGTTCCACCACGTCTGCTCCCACAATGTTCATCCCCTGAAGGCTCAGAAGGGCGTCCAGCAGTTCCCTGAAGGAAATGCCACCGGGCTCCGGGGTTCCGGTCCCGGGAAACACCGAAGGATCCAGCACATCGAGATCCACTGTGAGATACACCGGCCGGTTCCCGATGGCCTCCCTGCTCCGGGTTACCGCACCGGCCAGATACCGCTCCAGGGTGGTATGGCCATCCTCCGCCCAGGCGAATTCCTCCCGGGTTCCGGAACGGATGCCATGCTGAAAGATCCGGGCGTCCCCCAGAAAATCCCAGATCCTGCGGATCACCGTGGAATGGGACAAAGGTTCTCCCAGATAGTCCCGCCGCAGGTCGCAGTGGGCGTCCAGGTGAACGAGGCACAGATCCGGATACCGGCGGTGGACCTCCTGGACGGCCGGCAGGCTCACCAGATGCTCCCCTCCGATCATAAAGGGTTTCTTTCCGGCCTCCACAATGTCTGCCGTGGCCCGGGCGATCTCCGCCAGGGCTCTGTCCTTATCTCCAAAGGGAAGATCCAGATCCCCCATGTCGCAGATCCGGGCATCCTCCTCCAGATCCAGGTCCTGGTAAGGGCTGTAGGTCTCCAGACCGATGAAATCCTGGCGCATCCGGGCCGGGGCAAACCGGGTTCCCGGCCGGAAGGTTACGGTTCCGTCAAAGGGGGCCCCAAACACCACAGTGTCGGCCTGGGGGAACCCGTAACTGCAGCCCATAAAGGTCAGATCGAGAAACCGCTCCCTATTCATCTTCCTTCAGCATCTCCTGTACAGAGGTGGGCAGAGCGAAGGAGGCCAGATGAAGGCCGGTATTGTAATACCGGGTCTTAAGCCCTATAGCCTGCCAGGCCTCCGGCTGGAAGTCCTCCACGGGATCCAGTGCCTTCGAGGCAAACCCGAACAGCCAGTGGCCGGAAGGATACGTGGGAATATGGAAATCATAGATCCGGTTGACGGGAAACGTCTTACGGATCTTCTCATGGGCTCTTTTCATTTCCCGTGCGTACGATTCATAATACGGACTCTCGTGCTGATTGATCAGGATTCCCCGGTCATTGAGGGCCCGGTGGCAGTTCTCATAGAAATTGTAGGTGAAGAGCCCTTCCCCGGGACCCACGGGATCCGTGGAGTCCACCAGGATCAGATCGTAGGTTCCGTCCGGGGTCCGGCGGACAAACTCCAGACCGTCTTCAAAGAACAGATGAATCCGGGGATCGCTTTCCAGGGCAGAGGCGGTCTGGGGCAGATACTGCTGGCAGAGCCGGACCACCCTTTCATCGATCTCCACCATGTCGATCCGCTCGACACCAGGGTACCGGGATACCTCCCGGGCGGTTCCCCCGTCCCCTCCCCCGATGATCAGTACGTTCCGGATCTCCGGGTTGGTGGCAAAGGCCGGATGGACGATCATATCATGGTAAACAAACTCGTCTTTCTCGGTGACCATCATGAGGCCGTCCAGGGTAAAAAAGGTTCCGAAGGTCTCCGAGCGGAAAAAGTCGATTTTCTGAAAGGGGCTCTGCTCACTGTGCAGCTGCTCCGTCACCCGGATGGAGAACCGTACGTCCTCCGTATGATATTCTGTGTACCAGAGATCCAGCATTTTATTCCTCCTATTCCCCCAGCACCATGATCACTTCGGGATCCTCGTCGTTGTTGAGGACCGTGCAGTGCTGCTGCTGGTAAAAGCGGTAGTGTTCAATCACGTTGCGGGTTATCTTCTCCCCGGGAATGATCAGGGGGATCCCCGGTGGATAGATCATGATGGATTCCCCGCAGACCTCCCCTTCCGCTTCCTCCAGATGCACCCATTTTTTG
>JAXGWN010000369.1:0-2043 GCA_040773285.1 Bacillota bacterium | reverse complement strand
GAATTGCTGTTATAATTTTCAACTGTAAACCAAAACAGGTCACACAAAGACCGGGGGATGGATAATCTATAGAAGGAAGGCGAAAAAAATAAGAATGCAACTTCACGGGTTCAATAACCTGACCAAGACACTGAGCTTCAATATGTATGATATCTGTTATACGAAGACCATACAGGACCGAAAATCATATATAGAGTATATTGACGAGCAGTACAATGCGGATCGTCTGACCAATATACTGCAGAACGTCACCGAGATCATAGGGGCCAATATTTTAAATATTGCCAAACAGGACTATGATCCCCAGGGGGCCAGTGTCACGTTATTGATCAGTGAAAACCCGGTAACCACCATCAACAGCAGCCTGGAGGAGGAATCCCCGGGACCCCTGCCGGAAACCGTGGTGGGCCATCTGGACAAAAGCCATATCACCGTACATACCTATCCGGAGTACCATCCGGATGGGGGCGTCTGCACGTTCCGGGCCGACATTGACGTGAGTACCTGCGGATACATTTCGCCTCTGAAAGCACTGAATTACCTGATCCAGAATGTGGACGCCGATATCATGACCCTGGATTACCGGGTCCGGGGATTCACCCGGGATATCAGCGGGCAGAAACTCTTTATCGACCATGACATCAATTCCATCCAGAATTACATTCCAGATGAGATTGCTGAAAAATACCAGATGATCGACGTGAACATCTACCAGGAGCACATCTTCCATACCAAGTGCAAACTGAAGGAGTTCAACCTGGACAACTATCTCTTTGGCTGCGATACCAGCTGCCTGATGCCGGAGGAGTCCCAGTACATCACCCGGAGACTGCAGAAGGAAATGGATGAGATCTTCTACGGCAAAAACTTCCATTTTGGAGGGTAGGCGATGAAAGATCTGAGAACACCTGTGCTGAGCGCCCTGGAGGAATACGCTGCCAGCGGCGTGGTGAACTTCGACGTTCCCGGGCACAAGAAACGGATGAAATGGGGGCAGGAGAATCCCTTCTGGGATGAGATCCTCTACTACGACTACAACTCAACCAAGGAACTGGATCTTCTTTCCAATCCCACCGGCGTGATTGCCGAGTCCGAAAAACTGATGGGCGAAGCTTATGGGGCGGACCAGTGCTATTTCCTGGTCAACGGTTCCACCTTCGGGATTCTGGCCATGATTATGGCAGCCATCAATCCGGGGGAGAAAATTCTGCTGCCCAGAAACGTACATAAATCAGTGATCAACGGGGTGATACTCAGCGGGGCATCACCCATTTTTGTCGAGCCGGAAATCGATTATGAGTTCGGCGTGGCCAATGGGGTTCCCTACAGCAAGGTGGAGAAAATGATCCGGGATCATCCCGACATCCGGGCGGTCTTCCTGATCAACCCCACCTATTTCGGAGTCACCTCCGATCTGACTTCCATCATTGAGCTGTGTCATGCCAACCAGATCCTGGTGCTGGTGGATGAGGCCCATGGGGCTCATTTTCCCTTCCATCCGGATTTTCCGCCCGGAGCTATGGCCATGGGGGCGGATATGTCCACCGCCAGTGTCCACAAGACCTGCGGATCCCTGACCCAGAGCAGTATTCTTCTGCTGAACGACCGGTTCATCAGCAGGAAAAAGGTAAAAACCACTCTGAACCTGATCCAGACCACCAGCCCGTCCTATCTGCTGATGGCCAGTCTGGACCTGGCCAGAAAGAAGCTGGTGGGAGAGGGAGAGGAACTGTATGACCGGCTGCTGGGAGAGGTACGAATGGCCCGGGAGGCCATTGGAAGGATCGCCGGTCTCCAGGTGATGACCCCGGAGTATGTGGATACCCGGGAGGGCAGGAATGCCTTCGACGAGACCAAACTGGTGATCCGGGTCAATGGTCTGGGGCTGACCGGGTTCGAGGTCTATGATCTATTGAAGGCCGACTACAACATCCAGGTGGAACTGGCGGAAACCTACGTGATTCTGGCAGTGGTGGGTCCCGGCGATGACCAGGAGACCCTGCAGCTGCTGGTGGACGCCCTGAGCGATATCAGCCGCCGGTT
>JAXGWN010000368.1:0-2048 GCA_040773285.1 Bacillota bacterium | reverse complement strand
TGGAGATGCAGGGGGTCCACAGTCTTCTTAGCGTCCCCATGATGCAGGGGGATCACTGCCTGGGGTTTGTCGGCTTTGATTCCGTCCGGGACTACAAGGTATATTCCGCCGATGAGATCCGTCTGCTGCGGCTCCATGCCCAGTTGCTGGTGAATCTCCGGAACCGGCAGAGTCAGGAGATTCTCCTGAAGAATTCCCTGGAAGAAAAAAACGTCCTGATGAAGGAGATTCACCACCGGGTAAAAAACAACCTGCAGATTGTGTCCAGCTTACTTAATATTCAGGCCAACACAGTTTCAGATCCGGAAACCCGGCAGGCCCTGATGGACAGTCAGCAGAGAATCCGGGCCATGGCTCTTCTTCATGAAACCATCTACCAGACCAACGATCTCAGTGGATTCAGTTTCAAGGAGTATGTGGAAAGCATAATTTCTTACCTGGCGGAGCAGACAGCCCGCCAGGAACAGATCCCGATTGTTACGGACATTGCGGACATCCATCTGGAGCCGGACCGGGCCATTCCCTGTGGCCTGATCATCAATGAACTGGTGACCAATTCGCTCCGCCATGCTTTTACAGGCAGATCGCCCGGTACCATCTGGGTCAGTCTCCGGGAAAGCGGGGGGCAGGTGAGCCTTACCATCCGGGACGACGGAGTCGGATTTCAGGGAGATGACCGGAAAAAATCCGGATCTTTTGGGCTGACCCTGGTGGAAAGCCTGGCCCGGCAGCTTAAGGGAACACTGTACATGGATGGAATAGACGGAGCTGTGGTCACGGTGGCATTCAGTCCGGGAAGGGGAAAAGAATAGTGATGAGAAATGGAAAGATCCTCATTGTGGAGGACGAATATATCATTGCCCTTGACCTGAAGACCCGGCTGGAGCAGTGTGGTTATCAGGTGCTGGAAATTCTGGACGACGGGGAGGATGCTCTGTCCTGGCTGGAGGATCATCCGGAAACTGATATCGTCCTTATGGACATTCATCTGCAGGGCCGGCTGGATGGGATAGAGACGGCCAGCCGGATTTTTCTGCGCTTCAGTAAGCCGGTAATTTTTATTACCGCCTTCAGCGATGACGCCACCCTGGACCGGGCCAAGCTCAGTTCCGCCTATGGGTTTATCCGAAAGCCGGTGGACGGGGATGCACTGAAACTGGCCATAGAGATGGCACTGAGCCGTCATTATGGGAAGCCTCCGTCAGAGGGGACACCGGTTTCCCTGGAGATCCGAAGAATCGCCATCTGGCACGGGGATGAAATGGTCCTTCTGGACCCCCGGGACGTCTGCTATGTGGAGGTATCCAGAGGGCAGGTCTGTTTTCATACGCCGGGGATGGTATACCGGCAGAGGGGAACACTTTCCGAATGGAGCGAAAAGATGAAGGGAACCGGATTCTACCGCTGCCATAAGAATTACCTGGTGAATCTGGAAAAGATCAGGGGAATTACACTGGATGTGGACAACAGTTACGTTCTGCGGCTCCATTCACTGGAGGATCTGATCCCTGTGGCCAGGAATAAGACCGGTGAGCTGAAGGAACTGCTGGGAATCTGAGAGCGGAAGAAAGACACTTTACGCTGTAATAATTACCTTTAAGATTTAATGCCATAAGCGTACCCGTACAGGATGTATTATATCTGTACGGGTATTTTCTTGATCTGGCGATATCTGTGCCTGGTACAGGAACGGTTTTTGGGAGTCTGATCCGGACGTTCAATCTGTATTTTTCTGATGGCAATTGTCCCCTCTTATCCCCGGGAAAATGAATTTAAGTCTGAATAAGGTGTGCACCCGGAAGGAACTGGCATGCTCCATCCAGGCTCGGCTAAAGGAAGCAGTGGACGATAAGACCCTGGAGATGCAGGGCAGTACCGGGACGAACCATGAAGACGCTGCTGATTGCAGAAACCGAAGCCACTCCCTGCCGGATCGGACCCCGGAGATGGAAGAACCTGAGTTCGATGCTTCGCCTCAGAAGATGCCATACGATGAGGGTATGCCTCTGGCTGCTTTGTACCTTCCGGATTTTCCCTGATTGACATTT